>CAJOMW010000052.1 GCA_905235695.1 uncultured Clostridia bacterium
CTTTTACGCTGTCTATATCAAAGTGCTTATTCGGATCGGTATAGTACGGATTATTGAGATCTATTGCCTCTGTCGTCTTACCTTCGCTTGCATTTTTAAGCGAGAACAGCGAGGAAAGATCGTCTTTTGACGATATTTCAGCATTACTTGCTTCATTTACTGCCGCAGGAGCGTGATCGCTGTCCGAATCCGCATTGTATATCTTTACGTCATCAAGTCGGAGTCCCTTATAGTCCTCAATGGCAAATTTCGCTTTTACAAATTGTTCTCTGAAAGCGAAGTTATCGGAATAGTAAAGATTCAATCCGCTTGTAAAATCGCCGTTCCATATACTTACCGGCGAGACCTCCGGAAAAGAAGAGAGCTTTCTCTGCTCGAGAAGCGACGTCTCTTTTTTGGGCAATATAAAGAAAAGCAAGCCGAGCAAAACTATGAAGAAAAATAAGTGAAGCTACGGCGTTTATTCTATATTTTTCAGCTTTCATTCTGAGGGACTTTTTGGATTTTGTCTTATTTTTTGAATTGTTTTCTGGATGATTTTGCATTTTGCCCTCTTTTAAAAGTAAAATTTATAATTCGCTTCTTCCGGAAATTGCGCGGGACAAGGTGACTTCGTCAGCGTATTCGAGGTCTCCTCCGACGGGTATGCCGTAGGCAAGCTTTATGCCGAGCGGTTTTATAAGTCTTGAGAGATACATAGCCGTTGCGTCGCCTTCGACGCTCGGGTTGGTCGCTATTATTATTTCGGCTTTTTCAACCGATTCAAGTCCGTTTATTCTGTCGAGCAGTTCTTTTATCCTGAGGCTTTCGGGCGTTTTGCCTTCGAGCGGAGATATGAGGCCGCCGAGGACGTGGAAAACGCCGTCGAACTCGTTTATTTTGAGTATCGCCGCAACGTCTCTCGGATCCTCCACCACGCATATCAGAGATTTATTTCTCTTTTCGCTTGCGCATATCGGGCAGATGTCGGTATCGGATATATTCTGGCACACTTTACAGCGCTTTATGTTTTTCTTTGCGGCCAATATGGAGTCCGAAAAAGCCTTTGCCTCGTCATCGGAAAAATCGAGCACGGCGAATGCCAGTCTGTAGGACGTTTTTCTGCCTATGCCGGGCAGTTTTCTGAAGTTGCTCGCAAGGTTTTCGAGCGGGGGTATAAAGGAATTGTTTTCTGCCATTTTCCGGAGTCCTCTCTGTTTATTTTGGGCGGCGTGACAATGCCCCACGCTAAACATACTTAATCTATTATATTATAACATATATGGGGATTTTTTGCAAGACCAATATTTATAATTTTTCACAAAAATGTGAGAGGGCTCCCTTTTTTGGGGAGTCCTCCGCTTTCAACTGTAAAAATCCCGATGGGATTTTTACAGCAATTTTGCATTATAAAATCCCTGCCAATAAAAAGACCTCCGAAAGCCTAGAGGCTTTCGGAGGCTCACCTCACTTTGTCACTTCCGCTCCGAGCGAAGAAGCAATATCTTCAAGCATCTGCTTGACATTGCTTGAGTACGAAGCCTGAGACACATTGAACGCAACCATGCATAAGACGTTTTCGTCAAAAGCCGTAAGATAATTTAAAGTATAAATCTTTCCGCCATTATTTGACACGCTTCCTTCAAAGAACCAGAACTCTCTGTCGCCTATAAGACGCTCCTCTGCAGGGACGGATATGCTGTACCCGTTTACCGCCATGCTGCGGACTATGTATTCGGCATATTTCTGAAGGTCAAATTCTTCGTCGGGAAGCTCGCTTGCAAAAAAGATTGCCGTAACGCTCGTCTTTGAGTCTGTGTACTGTGTTTCGCTTACTTTTTTGAACGAGCTTGGGAGAACATAGCCAACGCCGTTTATTTCGACTACGCCCGAGCCGCCGTCTGCTGCGGCAACACCGTCGTAGGGGTATTCCCCGGCGTCGCCTGCTTTAAGCTCCTTTGCATTGAAGCTGTTAAGGACAGACGCTATCATCTTGTCGGCGTCAGCCTCTTTCGGTCCTGCGTAAACGTCTATCTCGTATATATATCCGCCTCTTTCAAAGAATGAGTAGCTGTAGCTTCCGCTCCGAGCGTAAAGCTCTGACGCAGCGCGGAAATATATTTCATACGCTTCAAAGTTTTCGTATGACTTTTTTGACAGCGGCGAAAGCGTTATAACATCTTCGTTCAGGATATTTTCAAAGTTTTCGTAGGTTTTGTCAACTATTTCGTCGAGAGATAAGTCATCGGATACGGAATACACCTTGACAGTGACGCGGGAAGTACCTCTGGTGTCGGTGTATACGTCTATAAAGTCGAATACGTTCTCTTTTTCGTCAAAGTAGCCGGTCTTGACATAGCTTTCGGGGAAGGTGAGGGAGAACGCAAACTTGTCGGAGCTGAACTCCTTGATTCCGCCCTTTATGACGGATATTGCCTTGGTCGCATCATCGTACGACACCTCGGCGCCGAAGTTCTCGGAGATAAATCTGAGCGGCACCATGGTACGGTCGGTCGAAATCACTGGAGCGGTCAGCAGCTCCTGCTCCCTGCCGTTTATCTTTGCGATTATATTGCCAATCTGAAGCTCTATTTCTGTGTCTTCATAAGAGAGGAATATCTTCCGTGTCTCGTCCTCCCAGTCAACCTTTGCCCCGAACGCCTCGGTGATAACGCGAAGCGGAACGAGTGTCACGCCGCCAATGTTTTCCACCTCGACGACGTACGGCTTTTCGACGGTCACTTCATTGCCGTTTATGAGCAGCGTGTCGTCGCCGACCTTGAAGGATATCTCTACAACGCCATCACGCCGGGATACATTGCTTTCGGTACCCTCTGCGGCAAATGCAAATAACGCAAGCAGCAAGGCCAGAGAGATCGCCAAAAGCGCTTTCATCATATTTTTCATTTTTTGACCTCCATCTTTGATTTATTGCTTTTTAAATCTCACAACAAACGCCATTTAGGTGAGATTTACAGCTTTACAGTAATTAAATTATAACACATAAAATGACGTAATGCAATAGTTTTTGTTCCGTCTGCACACATTCCAGGGCAAAAAATAATGAATAATTCTTGATTTATTAACATTAGTATGGTATTATATAAAGAAATTATATAATTTGGTGTATTGTTGCCAAATTACGCAAAAATCAGAAAAACACGAAAAGGAAGTAAGATCATGAAAAAGCTCGTAACTTTGATAATAGCCGCGGCTCTCGCCGCAACCGCTCTCGTTTCATGCGGAAACAGTACTGTCGTAAACAACGCCGTCGCCGCGTCCACCGGCGAAAAAATAACCGACATGACGGCCGAAAAGGCTGCCGGCACATACTATCTTACCGAAATGAATGAGATAGGCGGCGACAGCAAGATAACCGTCAAGACCTACGATACAAACCGCATAACCCTCACCGCAGGCGGCGATTTTACTCTTGAAGTAAAGGTAGCAGAAGGCGATGCGGAGGTAATATCGGGAACGTACAACATAACGAGCGACGGCAGGATCTCCCTTTCAGACGGAATAGCCATAGCGGCGGTAGGTGAGCAAATAGAGTGTAACGGCACAAAGCTCATAGCCTCGGGCTCTCTCGGCTCAAGGATGACCGCTGCCATGGTATACGAAAAGGACAAGGTCGAAAAAACCGAGGACAAAACCGACAATACCGACGACACAGCTGACAAGACCGAAGACACGGCTGAATAACTCTCAGAATACGCAGCGCCGTATCTCACAACCGAGCGATGCGCACTCCCGGGAACATCCCGGCTTGAAAGGATGGTAACAGACATGGAAAAACTCGATACAAAAGTACTTGAGATGCTCGAAAACGACGCAAGGCTCATCCCCGAGCAGATAGCAGTCATGCTTGACAAGGAAAAAGGCGACATAAAGAAGCTTGTGGAGGGCTACGAAAAAGACGGCACGATAGTCGGCTACAAGGCGCTCATAGACTGGGACAAGGCGGGAAAAGAGACGGCGACGGCTTTTATAGAGCTGAAGGTAACGCCTCAGAAGGACCGCGGATTTGAAAAGGTAGCCGAGAGGATATACAACTACCCCGAGGTGCAGGATATGTATCTAATGTCCGGCTCGTATGATTTTCTCCTGCTGATAGAGGGCAAGACCATGAAGGAGGTCGCCCTGTTCGTAGCGGAAAAGCTTGCGCCGATTGACGGAGTGCTCTCGACGACTACGCACTTCGTGCTCAGAAAGTACAAGGACAAGGGCACCGTCTTCGGGCACAGACAGGAAAAAGACGAGAGGGAAGGCATCATATAATGTTTGATTATTCAAAAGTCCTCTCAAAGAGGGCGGTAGAGCTTAAGCCGTCCGGAATACGAAAATTTTTCGACATACTCGACGAGATGGATGACGTTATATCGCTCACTGTCGGTCAGCCGGACTTCTCAACTCCATGGCACATAAGAGACGCCGCAATAGAGTCTCTCGAAAACTCAAAGACGTATTATACTTCAAACTCCGGGCTTCTCGCTTTCAGGGAAGAGATAGCGGAATACCTCTCGCGCCGCTTCAATTTGAGCTATGATCCGAAAAAAGAGATAATTGTCACCGTCGGCGGCAGCGAGGCGATAGACCTTGCCATACGCGCGGTAGTCGAGCCGGGAGACGAGGTGCTCATCGTCGAGCCGTCCTACGTCTGCTACGCTCCTATAACTTCTCTTACCGGTGGAATAGCCGTTTCGCTTCCGACAAAGGCGGCGGATAGGTTCAAGCTTACTCCCGAGCTTCTTCGCGAGCACATCACGGAAAAGACGAAAATGCTAATCCTCCCTTACCCGAACAATCCCACCGGGGCAATAATGACAGAGGATGACCTCAAAAAGATAGCCGACGTTATAAAGGACACGAATATCGTCGTGCTCACTGACGAAATATACGGCGAGCTGACCTACGGCAGGCGGCATTTCTCGTTTGCGTCGCTGCCCGGCATGAAGGAGCGCACGATTTACGTAGGCGGCTTTTCAAAGGCATACGCAATGACGGGCTGGCGGCTCGGCTATGTCTGTGCGCCGTACGAGATACTTAAACAAATGCTTAAAATACATCAATACGCCATAATGTGCGCCCCCACGCAGAGCCAGTATGCCGGAATAAAGGCGGCACGCGACGGTGACGAGGACATAGAGTACATGAGGGACAGCTACGACCAGAGGAGGCGGCTCATTCTGAAAGGGCTCAGAGACATAGGTCTCGAGTGCTTCGAGCCGGAGGGAGCGTTCTACGTCTTTCCGAACATAGGAAAATTCGGACTTACCTCCGAAGAGTTCTGCGAAAAGCTTCTCTACGAAAAGCACTGTGCGATAGTCCCCGGAAACGCTTTCGGCGAAAGCGGAGAGGGCTTTGCCCGCATTTCATACGCTTACTCGGTGGAGCATATAAACAAGGCTCTTGAAAGGCTGGGAGAGTTTGTCGAAGAAATCAAGAAGTGATTTCTTTAATTGAAAGTTGAAAGTGGAAAGTGGATGTAAAATGCAAAATATAAAATTGATGCCACCCCACTGAAAAACGAGAAGTTATTGGTGTTATTTACACCAAAAAATCATATATAGCCCTGTTGAGGGCGTGTTGAGGCACAAAAGTCACAACATTGATGTAGCCAACGAAAGCCCACCGAGGCACAGCTTCGCACCGTCGAAAGGAGATGGAACCCCATTGAAGAGAAAGATAAACACCGATATAACCAGGGTGTACCTGTCACCCCTCGACACCTACGAGCAGGAGAAGGTCAGGGAAACTCTGTTCCCCCTCCTCGACGCAATGCTCTCGGATAACAAAATCGAGCCCGAGTCGCTCTCGGGCAAAAAAGTTGTCATAAAGCCGAATCTGCTCACACGCCGCGAGGCAAAGGTCGGTATAACGACGCATCCGTCGTTTGTCCGGGCAGCGGCGGAGTTCTTTGTAGGTCTCGGCGCCGCTGTCGTCGTCGCAGACAGCCCCGGCGGCACATACAGCCAAGGCGTTCTGAATGCGCTGTATAAGACCACCGGTATATACGAAGCCTGCGAGCAGTCGGGCGCAACGGCAAATACCGACACCTCCTATTCGGAGGTGCGCGAGCCGGAGATCTCCCGCCTCGGATTCAGCATAATAAATCCGCTCATAGAGGCGGATCTCATAGTAAACCTCTGCCGCCTCAAGACACACGCGCTCTGCGAAATGTCAACGGCGGTAAAGAATATGTTCGGCTCGATACCCGGACTTCAAAAAGCCGAGCAGCACGCACGCTTTCCAAAGCGCCTGGATTTTGCCGATATGCTGTGCGACCTCTGTATGATAAACGCTCCGCAGATAAATATAACCGACGGAGTTTGCGGCATGGAGGGAAACGGTCCGGCAGGCGGCACTCTGAGAGACGTCGGTGTGGTCATAGCCTCGGCAAACCCCTTTGCCTCCGACCTCGTCTCCGCTTACATTATAGGTTACGAGCCGGATGAGGTAGGCACCGTTCAGTGCTCGGTAAAGAGAGGCTTTTGCCCAGGTGATATAAGCGGACTTGAGATAGTCGGCGACAGCCCCGATAAGTATAAATGCACGTTCAGACGGCCGGATTCCTCAGCGGGCGGACTTCTGAAGCAGCTGCCTACCATCTTCGGCGGAAGACTCCAGAAATTTCTCGAGCCGCGCCCCGTCGTAAATACAAAAAAGTGCATAGGCTGTGGGGCGTGTGCGTCCGTCTGCCCCGAGTCTACGATATCCGTAAAGGACAAAAAGGCGCATATAAACCCGAAAAACTGTATAAAATGCTACTGCTGCCAGGAATTTTGCCCGGTAAAGGCAGTGGAGATAAAACAGAAATTCTTTTTTAAGCTCTGAAAACGAAAAGAGGATAAAATTCAATGCCGATAAAAATACCCGGCTCGCTGCCGGCGTTCAGCATACTTGAAAACGAGAACATTTTCGTCATGACCGAGAGCAGGGCGCTTTCTCAGGACATACGCCCTCTGAAAATAGCTATCCTCAACCTCATGCCGACGAAAATCGAGACCGAGACGCAGATAATGCGCTTGCTCTCCAATACTCCCCTCCAGATAGAGCCGACGCTCATGCGCACCGCATCGTATACCCCGAAAAACACTCCCGAGGAGCATCTCACGTCGTTTTACCACGACTTTGATGAGGTGAAGGATATGCTCTTTGACGGACTTATAGTCACAGGTGCGCCGGTGGAGTACATGGATTTTGACGAGGTTGCGTACTGGGATGAAATTTGCAGGATATTCGAGTGGAGCAAGACCAACGTCTACTCGTCGCTGTTTATATGCTGGGCGGCGCAGGCTTCGCTGAAGTATTTCTACGGAGTTGAGAAGAGATTTCTCGACAAAAAGCTCTCGGGCATATACCGTCACAGGGTACTTATGCCGTCTCATCCGCTTCTTCGCGGCTTTGACGAGGTTTTC
>CAJOMW010000053.1 GCA_905235695.1 uncultured Clostridia bacterium
CACCAGATAAGGGCGCACCTTGCATATATAGGTCACCCGATAGTCGGAGACGGCAAATACGGCGTAAATCACAAAGCCAAGACCGGAAAAGCGTATCAGATGCTTTGCTCTTACTATCTGAAGTTTGATTTCAAGACCGACGCCGGCATACTCTCATACCTTGACGGCAGAGAATTTTTCAGCAGGTTTGACATGAGTACCACTAAATGAAACGGAGAGGCTGATATGAAGAAATATTTGTTTTCGGCACTGTCAGCATTGATTTTATCAATGGCTTTTGCGGCGAATGCGTTTGCCGGGGCGGAATAATTTGTGGTGTAGAATTTGAGGCTTTGCTTTCAGACCGCTTCTATCATTGAATTCAAAGTCACGTACCCCTGCGGATTTTCACGCATGAGATCCCATATAAATCCTCCGGCAAGATTGTATTCCTCTATAAGTCTGACCTTTGCCTCGTAGCTTCTCGCATCCTCAAACCATACCACGTGTTCTCTGCCGCTCGGATCTGTGTAGTAGAAGTACGGCGACTGCGCCGCTTCATCAAACTCGATCGTCGCATTGTAGTACAGGGCAATATTTACTGCCTCAACCGTCGAGAGGGACGGCGCATCCGACTCACCTCTTACAAACGGCAAAGTCCAGTTGTAGCCGTAGTTTGAAATGCCGAGAAGAATTTTTTCTCGAGGTATTACGCTGACGGCGTAGTCCATAACTCTGCGAACGGAATTTATCGGCGAGACTGCCATTGGAGGTCCGAACCGATAGCCCCACTCATACGTCATAACGAACACATAATTTGCCGCCTCGCCGAGGGCGGCATAATCTATGCCCTCGTACAGCTGCCCCTGCTGCTCGTCCGATACCTTGGGCGGCACGGCGACGATGCATATATATCCGTTTTCATTGAGAAGCCGCGTGGTAGAGGCAATAAAAGCGGAGTACAAGTCCCTGTCCCTGCGAAAGAGGTACTCAAAGTCAACGTCAAGCCCGAGATAACCTTTAAGGCGTATGTTTTCGAGAATATTCTGCTGTAGGTTTTCTACTGCTGCCGGATTCGACAGCATGGCGTCGGCAAGGTCGTTTGAGAAATTGCCGTATTTGGTTAGTGTGGAAAGGTGCATGAGCGGCGATGCGCCGTAATCGAGGGCGGTCTGTATTATGCGCTCGTCTCTCGGTGCGATAAGCTCGCCCTGCTCGGTAAATCCGTAGGTGAACGGCATGACGTAGGTCATATATGAAACAACTGAGCGAAGAAGGTTGTCGCTGATAAATTCGTAGGCGTATCCGCCTATGATCCTTTCGCTTCTCGGGAGTGATTCGTATTCTATCACCACAAGCTCACCGGCGGAAAGCGTCCTCCTGCCGCCGAGAAAATAGTTGTTTCTGAATATATCCCTCTCGCTGACTCCGTATTGCAGAGCGACGTCCTGCACAGTCTCGCCGCTTTCGGACAGGTGCACTAATTGCGGAAAGAGCAGTATGAGGCTCTGCCCGACTACGAGATTTCCGCTTGAATTGAGGCCGTTATCGCTTATTATCTTTTCGGCGGAAAGACCGTACCTTCCCGCTATCGAATAAACCGTGTCGCCCGGTGAAACAGTTATTATTTCCAATTTTATCCCCCCCGTTTTTTATTATTCTATTCCGAAAAACTCCCATAAATGATTAAACATTTCGGCATTATCCCGCATACAATGTAAAAAATGAGTATTTTCAGCTTTTTGCTGTGTGTTGGGGGATTTTTATGTTCTGGATGCTTTCAAATATGCTTTTTCTCTTTCTCAAGCTGTCGGGAGGCGAGAGCTTTCCTTCGCCGCTTTCAAAGGAAGAGGAGAAGGAGTACTTCGAGAGATGCCGCAACGGGGACATGGAGGCGAGGAACGTGCTCATCGAGCGCAATCTGCGCCTTGTTGCGCACATAGCAAAGAAATATTATTACAGCGGCTACGACAACGACGACCTCATATCCATCGGCACGATAGGGCTTATAAAGGCGATAGACTCGTATAAGACGGACAGCGGCACGCGCTTTGCAACGTATGCCGGAAAGTGCCTGCAAAACGAGATACTCATGTTCTTCCGCTCGCAGAAGAAGCAGGCGCAGGAGAGCTCGCTCAGCGACGCCGTGGAGACGGATAAGGACGGCAATCCCTTGACGTTCATGGACGTTATATGCTGTGACGACGACATAGCCGAGAAGATAGATCTGAAAATGAAGATAGAGAAGATGATGAGCAAGATTTGCACCGTGCTCACGCCTACCGAAAAGCAAATAATAGTGCTGAGATACGGTCTGGGATACACAAAGCCGATAACACAGAGGGAGGTTGCGGAAAAGCTGAATATTTCGCGCTCATACGTCTCGCGTCTCGAGTCCGGGGCGATAAAAAAACTGCGTGAGAGCATGGAAAAGCCTTGACACGGACAGAATGAAATGGTATCATAATGGTAGAGAAATACAAAAGAGAAAGGAATTGTAAAAGTGAAAAGATCAATTTTTCTTGCGGTTTTGTTTTTAGCGGCTTTTCTCACCTTTTCGTGCGCAAAGACGACCGTTTCCGAGCCGGATAAAGACGCTGTAAATGAAACTTCGGATGACACGCAGTCGGGCGAAGAAAACGGAACTAACGGCGAAGAAGAGACAGATATTTCGTCTGCTTGGAACGATGCCGGCGAAGAGGTGAAGACCGACGAGTGGAAGGATGCGTATGCTGATAAGCTCTTTGAGGTGCATAGGGAAAACCCCGAAGCGCGCTTTTCGCTCGGATACCTGAACGACGACGACGTTCCTGAGCTGTTTATTTATGAAGGATGGTATCATCAGGCGCAGGTGAGCATATATCACTATTCTGACGATAAAGCGGAAAACATAGGCGCTGACGGGTATTCATTCGGATCGTGGGGAAGCCTTGCGTACAAGGAGAGAGAGGGAATCATCATCTCTAACTATTCCGGAATGGGCATTTCCGACACGGGAATTTTCGAATGGGACGGAGAAAACGTCAGAAATATTGTTTCATTCTCGGATTATTCCGGAATGGGAGACGATTTTACGGAAGGCGCAATGTATACGATAGATTCGGAAGAAGTGACCGAGGACGAGTTTTATGCGAGATTCGACGAGATGACGGAAAACGACGTATTTGTGCAGTATGACGACGCTTACGAAATAGACGACTACAACATAGCGTACTACGTCTACGGCTTTGGCTCATAAAACCGACAACAAAACACAAAAATACCGGAGAGGCGCACAGCCTCTCCGGTTTATTATTAAAAGTAATCGTGCCGCATATAATTATATTATTACGGCTTATTCGAGCACTCTTATCTTGACGTACTTCTCGCCGAGCTTTGAAAGCTTGTTTTCAAGCTCGCTCTCCTTCATCTTTTCCGTGAAGAACACGCTCTCGCTGCCTATCTCGTCAATATCCGTGTTTCCGAATACTGCTCTTATCTTTTCCGCATCGGCTCCCGTTCTGACGTAGCATACAGTCTCATTGTCGTCAGTGCTACCGATAAAGTCCGCCTGCTCGTTTGCCCAGCCGATGGACTTTCCGGGATTTTCAGCCGCATCGAGTACGTCTGCGACTACCGCACTTGCCGTCGGAAGACTTCCGGCGCCCCTGCCGCAGAAAAGAACGTCCTGTACCATGTTTCCGACTACGAGTATGCCGTTATACACGTCGGAAACGCTTGCAAGCGAATTGCTCTCGGGAACGAGGTAGGGAGCGGTCATGGCGTAGACCTTGCCGTCGGACGCCTTTTTGGATATGCCGAGCAGCTTTATCGAGCAGCCTCTCTTTCTCGCAAAGGCGATGTCGTCGTAGGTTATATCGGTTATTCCCTCGCACTTTATCATATCGGGGTATACGTGCTTGCCGAACGCAAGGGAGGTGAGTATGCTTATCTTTCTGTTGGTGTCGGCGCCGCCTATATCCGCCGACGGATCCCTCTCCGCATATCCGAGCTCCTGTGCCTGCCTGAGCGCCACGGAAAAATCTGTCTGTTCTTTTTCCATTTTTGTCAGTATATAATTGCACGTTCCGTTTAAAATACCTGCAACGGAAACTATTTTATTTGAAGCAAGGCACTGCCACATCGGTCTTATTATCGGTATGCCGCCGCCGACGCTCGCCTCGAAGAAGTATCCGACGCCGTTTTTCCTCGCTGTGTCTATAAGCTCTGCGCCAAAGGATGCGACTACCTCTTTGTTTGACGTGACAACGCTCTTTCCGGCAAGAAGCGCCTTTTTTGAAAAGTCATACGCCGGGTGCGAGCCGCCCATGGTCTCAACCACTATCTTTACGTCCTCGTCCGAGAGTATTTCGTCAAAGTTCGAGGTAACTCTGTCGCCGAGCGGATGGTCGGGGAACGATCTCAGGTCGAGAATGTGTTTTATGTCTATTTCTTCGCCGAGTCTTTTGGCAAAATCCTTTGAGTTTTCCGAAATTACTTCGGCAACTCCCGAGCCAACGACGCCGAAGCCGAGTATTGCAATGCTAATCATATTTATCTCCCAAAAATTAAAGTTGTGACTTATTATATCACAGTAATAAAGTAAAATCAAGAGTTTTCAGTGGATTTTTTTACGGAGGAGCCAATGTATTTGCCCGAAAAAGGATATAAAAGAGTGATCGTAGTCACGTTTTACCTGCTTCTTGCAGCAGTTTTGACGTTCGTTTTCTTTAAGTATTTGCTCAGATGCGTTCTGCCCTTTGCGGCGGCTTTCGTCATAGCGTACTCACTGAGGCCGGTCATCGCCTTTATGTGCGAAAAGCTGAAAATGCCGAGATTTGTATCGGTGCTGCTCTGTGCGACGGTGATAATAGGCGCCGTGCTGCTGCTCATATATCTCATCTTTTCAAGGGCTCTGTCCGAGGCGGCAGGGCTGATGAAATACCTCAGCGCAGAAAACATCATGCTTGCGGTAAGCAATATATCCGAGTCCGTAAAAGGCGTTCTCATAAGAGTATTTCCGTCTATGACCGAAGAAATACAGGTGCGCATAAACAGCCTTGCCGAAAATCTTGACGCCGTCGCCATAAGCGCCGCCGAGCGTGTGCTTCCGTATATAGGCAGAGGCGCTGTAAACCTCGTCTCTTTTCTTCCGCAGGCACTCCTATTTGCCGGGGTTACGGTCCTCTCGCTGTTCTATTTCGGGTGCGACTACGAAAGGATAACGTCTTTCCTGAAATTACAGCTTTCAGATAAGGCGTCGGAGTTCGTATTCGCCCTCAAAGAGCAGTTCTTTGTCACGGTCATAAACGTTGTACGCGCCTACGGCATATTACTGCTTATGACGTTTCTCGAGCTTCTGGTGGGATTTGTGATAATGGGCATAAGCTACGCAACGCTTCTCGCCGCACTCATTGCCCTTGTCGATATCCTTCCCATCTTCGGGACCGGCACCGTGCTCATTCCATGGGGAGTTATCGAGCTTCTTACAGGAAATTTCAAAACAGGGTTGTGTATTCTTGCCTTGTATGTTATAATAGTGACAGTGCGTCAGATAGCAGAGCCGAAAATTCTCGGCGTCTCGGTGGGGCTTCATCCGCTCGTCACCCTGATGGCGATGTATTTCGGGCTGAAAATTGCCGGCTTTGCCGGGCTGTTCATATTCCCGTTTGTCGTTATAATTGTTAAGAATCTCAACGAAAAGGGAGTTATAAGGCTGTATAAGAACCCGGTAAATGACGGCGGCGGGGAAAGTGCCGAAAAGACCGTAAGACGCCTTGCAAAGAGAAAAAAGCAGAAAGAAAAATCGAAAAATATTACCGAGACCGGAGGGCAGAAGCTTGGTTGATAACATAAAGAAAACAATAAACCGCAATGAGCAGAGATATAACGATTTCGTTCAATCATGCGCCGAAAATATAGCGTGCGACAGCTCGGTAAAGCTCCTGCTCGTCGCAGGTCCGAGCTGCTCGGGAAAGACAACCACGACCGAAAAGCTGGTAAGTCATCTCGAAGCCTTCGGGAAGAAGGCGCACATGATATCTATCGACGACTTCTACAAAAATTCCGAGGACCTTCCGGTAAATCCCGACGGCACGAAGAACATGGAGTCGTTTGACAGTATAGATACCGCTTCTCTCCACGAGTGCCTTGCAGATCTCGCTAAGGGCAGGGAAGCGGAGGTGCCGCTCTTTGACTTCACCATCTCAAGGAGAAACGGCGTTCGCAAAAAGATAAAGCTCAGCAAAGACGACATAGCCATAATCGAGGGGCTTCATGCACTGAATCCCGACATATACAGAAACTTTGTAAGCGAGGATATGGTATATAAGATATTTCTCGACTGCCACAGCGAGTCTGTGAGCGAGATGCGCTATTCTCGCCTTATACGCCGCCTCGTGCGTGACTTCTATTACAGAAGCTCGGATGCGGCGAACACGTTCTTTCTCTGGAAGGGTGTGCTTGAGGGCGAGAAGAAGTACATATACCCGTATGCTCACCTTGCAGACACCACTATAAACACTTATTTCGAGTATGAGACGCGCGTGTTCAAAAGCCACGTTATGCCAATCCTCGAAGCTACGCCGACGGACAGCGAATACAGACCGAGCGCCGAGGCGATAATGGAATTTCTGTCGGGGATAGACGGAATTGACAGCAAATACGTGCCGAAGGACTCACTGTTGCAAGAATTTTTAAAATAATTCTTTGGAGGAACGTAAAAATGGCGGACAACAATACATACAGAAAGCTGATTTACGACTATCTTTTTGAAAAATTCGACGTAGTGCTGAAGAAGCCCTACGGAAACTACAAGTACCCGTTTATAGATCCGGGCGCAGCATATAACGGCCAC
>CAJOMW010000054.1 GCA_905235695.1 uncultured Clostridia bacterium
TCAAACAAATTAAGCGTTTCAAAGCTTTCCGATATTGTCTGCAAAGCCTTTTGGGCGAGCATAAGCGTCCGTGACTCGGGCCTTGCGCATGCGTTGATAAATAAAACCATTAACGTACCCTCACAATCTGATTATCAAACAAATAACCTAAATAACATCATGGAATATTCCAATCATAATGAGTATTGTTCCTGTTATAAGCGCTTTTTATAAATAAAAATTACTGTGCTCTCAGGCGCACTACTGCGTCTCTCACGCACTCTGCAATATATTTTGCTTCCTCCATCGTGTTTTCCTCCGAAAGAGTAAGCCTCAGCGCACCCTTTGCCTCTTTTTCGCTTCTGCCGATGGACAGCAGCACGTGACTCGGCTCAAGCGAACCCGACATACACGCCGAGCCTGCCGAAGCGCATATACCTTTTTCGCAAAGAAGCACGAGGAGCGACTCTCCGCTCACGTTTTCAAAGCAGACGTTTACGTTTCCCGGAAGTCTGCTTTCTCCTGAGCCGTTAAGACGGGTGCCGGGAATCTTCAGAAGCTCGTCTGTCAGAAAGCTGCGCAAGGCGGAGACTTTTTCCGCATTTGCTTCAATGTTCTTTGCCTGTTCCGTCAGCGCCGCCGCCATACCGGCTATTGCGGGGACGTTCTCCGTGCCTGCCCGATAACCCCGCTCCTGACCTCCGCCGAGCAAAAGCCTTGTGAGCTGTACGCCTTTTCTCGCATACAGCACAGCCGCACCTTTTGGTCCGTGAAACTTGTGCGAAGAGAATGACATAAGGTCGATATTGTCACGCCCGACGTCTATATCAACGTGTCCTACTGCCTGTACCGCATCGGTGTGGAATAATACTCCCCGCTTTCTGCATATTTCTCCTATTTCCTTTATCGGCTGGATAGTGCCAATCTCGTTGTTTGCGTACATGACGGAGACAAGGCAAGTGTCGTCCCTTATCGCGTCCGCAAGCTCGCTTGCCCTTATGATACCGTCTTCGTGAACGCCGAGAAGCGTTACTTCAAATCCGTCTTTTTCAAGCTTTTTGAGGGCTTCGAGAACGGCGTGATGCTCAAACGCAGTGGATATGATATGCGTTTTTCCCTGACTTTTTCCAATCCGGGCGGCGGACAGGAGAGCCTGATTGTCCGACTCACTGCCGCTTGACGTAAAATATATTTCGCTCGGCTTACAGCGTATAACGTCCGCTGTTTTTCTTCTCGCACCGTCGAGAACGGCCTTTGCCCTTTGTCCCTCCGGGTGTATGCTTGAAGGATTTGCATATATCTCATCAAGGCAGGGGAGCATGGCGTCTATTGCGGCTCTGCAAACCTTCGTTGTCGCCGCATTGTCGGCGTATACCGTCATTTTACCCCTCCCTCATAAATGCACAAAACCTTCACAATTTAATATAATATTATTAAACTTACTGAAATCATAAGCATTATACGCTAAAATCGCGTTATTGTCAAGGCGTGCGAAATAAAAATAATTTCCGTTTTTTTCAAAAAAAGTCTTGACAAAACGCTTTTATAATGCTATAATGCCTATAAAGCCAGTAGGTGATATAGGAATTGCCGAAAAGGCAATCTCCCGTATCAAAAAAACAATATATAAAAAAGGAGATAATCACTATGAAAACCTATGCAAGAATTACCGATCTTATCGGCGGAACCCCATTACTTGAACTGAAAAACTACGAAGCAAACAATGAGCTTTCGGCAACCATTCTCGCAAAGCTCGAGTATTTCAATCCGGCAGGAAGCGTCAAGGACAGAATTGCAAAGGCAATGATAGACGACGCCGAGGCAAAGGGCGCGCTCAAGAAGGGTGCGGTTATAATCGAGCCGACCAGCGGCAACACCGGTATAGGCCTTGCGGCGGTTGCGGCTTCGAGAGGATATAAGATAATCCTCACCATGCCCGAGACCATGAGCATTGAGCGCAGAAACCTTCTCAAGGCATACGGCGCAGAGCTCGTCCTCACCGATGGTGCAAAGGGCATGAAGGGCGCAATAGAAAAGGCAAATGAGCTTGCCGCATCCACCCCCGGAAGCTTTATCCCCAGCCAGTTTACAAACCCTGCAAACCCCGAAGTACACAAGAAGACCACCGGTCCCGAGATATGGGAAGACACCGACGGCAAGGTTGACATTTTTGTGGCAGGCGTCGGCACGGGCGGAACGATTTCGGGTGTCGGCGAATACTTAAAGTCAAAGAATCCGAACGTCAAGGTAGTTGCAGTTGAACCTGCAGGCTCACCCGTTCTTTCAAAGGGAACGCCCGGTCCTCACAAGATACAGGGAATAGGCGCAGGATTTGTTCCGGATACGCTGAATACAGATATTTATGATGAAATAATCACGGTTGAGAATGAAGAAGCTTTTGAAACCGGCAGAGCGCTCGCAAAGAAGGAAGGACTTCTCGTAGGTATTTCCTCAGGTGCTGCAGTATACGCCGCAACGGTTCTCGCAAAGCGTCCCGAAAACAAGGGCAAAGTAATAGTAGCGCTTCTTCCGGACACGGGTGATAGATATCTCTCGACTCCTATGTTCTCGGAATAATGCGAATCTCCGCAACGGAGCGGAAATAAACCTATAAAAACTCCGCCTTTTCACGTTTTATGATACGAGGCGGAGTTTATTTTTAAAAAATTCGACTTTTTACTTTATTTTTCCGTCAAAATCTGTTATAGTATTACCGATGATAAATTTTGACAGTCGAAAGACTCTGAAAGGAGAAATAAACATGGATCTGATACCAAGCTTTTCGGTAGATCATACAAAAATTATTCCCGGCATATTCACAAGCCGCGTCGACAAGGTGGGCGGCGGCATTGTCACGACCTATGATATCAGGCTCACAAGACCGAACGCAGAGCCTGCAATAGATGTTGCGGCAATGCACTCGCTCGAGCACCTGATCGCAACCTTTCTCAGAAACGATCCCGATTGGAAAGACGAGATAATCTACTGGGGGCCTATGGGGTGTCTTACGGGGTTTTACCTCATACTGAAAGGCGATCGCCATCCGAAAGATATATATGATCTTTTGCTCAGAGCCTTCAAATCCGTGAAGGACGCCGAGAGCGTTCCGGGCGCAACGGCAAAAAACTGCGGGTATTACCTCATGCATAACCTCGAAATGGCAAAATGGTATGCGGCAAGATTTGCAGATTACCTCGAGTCGAACTCCGGAAATCCCGAAATTTTCGAGTATCCTAAAACGGACAGGCTCATAACGGATGACGGACAGCATTTCTACGATTCGTAATACAAGGAGAAACATAAATGTCAGAGTACAAGAAAATAGAGTCTGCACTCATTCACGGCGGAATCTACGGAGACAGTGAAACGGGCGCAGTAAACGTCCCTATATACCAGACTTCGACCTACGAACAGCACGGCATAGGCGAAAACCCGAAGTGGGAGTATTCGCGCACGGGCAATCCCACAAGGGCAATATTGTGACCATACTTCCCGACAGGGGAGACAGATACTTCAGCAAAGGACTTTATGAATGAAATGGGCAGGCAGAAAGCCTGCCTTTTTCATATAAATCAAGGTTTATAAGGCTCAGAAAGTTTTATCAAAAAAATTATCAAAAAATCTTGACAAACTCCCTGCAAGGTGATATAATAACCTTGCTTTTGAGCGGTGTGCTCAAGAGAAAATTATATATGCTGGTGTGGCGCAGTGGTAGCGCAATTGATTCGTAATCAATAGGCCATGAGTTCAAATCTCATCACCAGCTCCAAAGGCGCACTTTTTATAAGGTGCGCTTTTTTTGGCTCTGATTACGAGAATCGCAGTAAAACAGTATCAATATGTTGGCAGAACATGAAAGCACAAATGAATATATTTTAAAATATGCACAAATATATTCATACT
Organism: uncultured Clostridia bacterium; assembly: GCA_905235695.1. GTDB lineage: Bacteria > Bacillota > Clostridia > Oscillospirales > CAG-382 > UMGS882. Next base: position 3,883 of record CAJOMW010000054.1, read on the forward strand.
CGCATTTGGATTTATACGGATAAATTCGCATTATAGAGCAAAATTATTTGATAATTGTTTAAAATATACTATAAACAGCCGAAGAAAATGCAAAGTTTCGGCAAGTTTTAAAGAAGATGAATATTGACAAGCGGAATAAATAATGATATAATATTTATGCACACTTTTATGCAAATAAAAGATGAGATAAAAAACTCTTTTTTCAAAAAAGGATCTGGTGGAGAATGAAAAAAGCTTTTGATAAAAAAATAGTTCTCGAAGACGGCAGCGAGTACTACGGCTACGCCTTCGGCGACACGAAAACAGAGTCCGTATGCGAGATAGTGTTCAATACGTCAATGGTCGGTTACCAGGAGATACTCTCCGATCCGTCGTATACCGCTCAGATGGTCGTCATGACGTATCCGCTTATAGGCAACTACGGCATATCCGACGATGACTACGAGACAAAGACGCCGACGATCGGCGGACTGATAGTTCGAGAATACAACGATTTCCCGTCAAATTTCAGATATACCAAAACCCTCTCCGAGGTCATGCAGGAGTACCGTATACCGGGTATCTGCGGTATAGATACGAGAAAGCTCACAAGATCCATAAGAGACTACGGCAGCAGGCGCGTCATAATAACCGACGTCGACACGACCGTAGAGCAGGCGCTGAAAAAAATCAGCGAAGCGCCCGTAAGACACGACGTCGTCCCCTTCGTATCCACCAAAAAGCGCTGGTATTCGAGAACGCCTGATCCGATCTTCAATGTAGTAGCCGTCGACTGCGGCATAAAGCTGAATATAATACGCTCGCTGAATGCAAGGGGCTGTAACGTGACGGTAGTTCCGTACGACACGTCTGCCGAAACAGTCGAAGCAATGCACCCGGACGGAATATTCCTCTCGAACGGCCCCGGCGATCCCGAGGACGTAACGCAGGTTATAGAGCTTGTCAGAAAGCTGCGCGGAAAGTACCCGATATTCGGGATATGTCTCGGGCATCAGCTCATATCCCTCGCTTACGGCGCAAAGACTTACAAGCTCAAATTCGGACACCGCGGCGGAAACCACCCGGTAAAGAATCTTGAAACCGGAAAGTTAGAGATAACGAGCCAGAATCACTCTTACGCCGTTGACGCTGACAGCGTAGAGAATACGGACCTTGAAATAACGCATATAAACATACTTGACAACACGGTAGAGGGCGTCGAATGTAAGAAGGACAAGGTTTTCTCCGTGCAGTATCACCCCGAAAGCTCTCCCGGACCGCAGGACAGCTCATACCTGTTTGACAAGTTTATCTCGATAATGAAAGGAGACTCCGCAGATGCCTAAGAGAACCGATTTAAAGAAGATAATGGTAATAGGCTCCGGACCTATCGTAATAGGGCAGGCGGCGGAGTTTGACTATGCCGGAACGCAGGCGTGCCTCGCACTCAAGGAAGAGGGCTACGAGGTAGTGCTCGTAAACTCGAACCCGGCAACCATAATGACCGATACGACCATTGCCGACAAGGTATACATGGAGCCTCTTACGCTCGAATATCTCGCAAAGATAATACGCCGGGAGCACCCCGATGCACTTATACCCGGTCTTGGCGGTCAGACGGGACTGAATCTCGCAATGCAGCTCGAAAAGAGCGGAACGCTCAAAAAGTGCGGCGTTGAGCTTCTCGGAACGAGCTGTGAAAGCATAGAAATGGCCGAGGACAGGGAGAAGTTCAAGGAGCTCTGCGAGAGCATAGGCGAGCCGGTCCTCCCGTCCGTTATAACCCACTCTCTCGAGGAGGGAATAGAGGCAGGCAAGACGATAGGATACCCGGTAGTTCTGCGCCCGGCGTTCACTCTCGGAGGAACGGGCGGAGGCTTTGCCGACAATGAGAAAGAGCTCGTTGATATAATGAAAAACGCTCTTGAGCTGTCTCCCGTGCATCAGGTGCTCGTAGAAAAGAGCATAAAGGGCTTCAAGGAGATAGAGTACGAGGTAATGCGCGACGCAAACGACACCGCCATCACCATCTGTAACATGGAAAACATGGATCCTGTCGGCATACATACGGGTGATTCGATAGTCGTTGCCCCCAGTCAGACTCTCTCAAACAAGGAGTATCACATGCTCCGCGACAGCGCTCTGAAAATAATACGTGCGCTGAAGATAGAGGGCGGCTGCAACGTTCAGTTTGCACTCGATCCGCTCTCGTTCAGATATTTTCTGATAGAGGTCAATCCCCGAGTTTCCCGTTCTTCCGCACTCGCTTCAAAGGCGAGCGGATACCCCATTGCCCGCGTCTCGGCAAAGATCTCGGTCGGTATGAACCTCGACGAGATACCCATAGCAAATACCCCCGCAAGCTTTGAGCCGACGCTCGACTACGTCGTTACCAAGATGCCGCGCTTCCCGTTCGACAAGTTTGCTGACGCGAACAACCGTCTTTCAACGCAGATGAAGGCGACGGGCGAAGTAATGAGCATTGGCAGAACTCTTGAGGAGAGTATGCTCAAAGCCGTGCGCTCGCTCGAAATAGGCGTCGATCATATATATTTAAAGAAATTTGACGATATGAGCGGCAAGGAGCTGCTCGATTACGTAAAGACAGGCACGGACGACAGAATTTTTGCCATTGCAAAGCTCATTCGGGACGGCGTAGATATAGGCGTTATCTGCGACGTCACAGGCATAGACCTTTTCTTTGTCGAAAAAATCAAAAATATAGTAAACGCCGAAAAAGAGGTAGCTGAGCATAAAAACGATGCGGAATATCTCAAATACGCAAAGACTCTCGGCTTTTCTGACAGATATATCGCAAAGCTCTGGGGAGTAAAAGAGCTGGATATATACGAGATGCGAAAGATTGGCGGAATATTCCCCGATAGATACCTGCGCATCGGAGTTTGACAGCTATATACCGTATTTCTATTCGACCTACGAAGACGAAAACGAGTCGATAGTCAGCGAAAAGAAAAAGGTCATAGTGCTCGGATCGGGACCTATACGCATAGGACAGGGCGTCGAGTTCGACTATTCGACCGTACACGCCATAACCACAATAAAGGCACAGGGCTACGAGGCAATAATCATAAACAACAATCCCGAGACCGTATCGACCGACTACACCACAAGCGACAAGCTCTATTTTGAGCCTCTTACCGTCGAGGACGTCATGAACGTCATAGAGCTTGAAAAGCCGATAGTCGGAGTAATAGCGAGCCTTGGAGGACAGACGGCGATAAACCTTGCCGAACCTCTCGGGAGAAGGGGCGTAAAGATAATAGGAACGGGCGTTGACGCCATAGAAAAGGCGGAAAACAGGGACGCATTCGAGAAGGTGCTCGAAGAGCTGAATATCCCTCAGCCGGAGGGCAGAGCGGTTACAAATATCGAGGACGGTCTTGCCGCCGCAAGGAAGATAGGCTACCCCGTTCTCGTGCGCCCGAGCTTTGTTCTCGGGGGCAGAGCGATGCAGCTTGTCTCAAATGAAGAAATGCTCAGACACTACCTCAGAACGGCTGTTGAAATAGACGAGGATAAGCCGGTTCTCGTCGATAAATACGTCGAGGGCAAGGAGCTTGAGGTAGATGCGGTGTGCGACGGAAAAGACGTGTTCGTTCCGGGAATAATGGAGCTTATAGAGCGTACCGGTATACATTCTGGCGACAGCATAAGCGTGTACCCTACGTTCAGCGTCTCAAACAAAGTAAAAGAGAGGATACTCAGCTATACAAAGCGCCTCGGTCTCGGAATAGGCATAGTCGGGCTGTATAACATTCAGTTCATTGTCAGCCCCAGCGAGAAGGTGTATGTAATAGAGGTAAATCCGCGCTCGTCGAGAACGGTGCCTTTCCTCTCAAAGTCCACAGGATACAGCCTTGCGGATATTGCGACGAGGGTTATCCTCGGCGAGAGTCTCAGCGACCAGGGAATAGACCAGCTCTACGGAAACGAGAAGCGGAGATGGTACGTAAAAGCACCGGCGTTCTCATTCTCAAAGCTGCGGGGAATGGACGCTTACCTCTCACCCGAGATGAAGTCCACGGGCGAGGCGATAGGCTACGACGACAACATGACAAGGGCTTTGTATAAGGCGCTTCAGGCGTCCGGAATGAACGTGTCAAACACGGGAACCGTTCTCGTAACCGTCTCAGACAAGGACAAAAAGGAAGTTCTTCCCCTCATAAAGCGCTTTTACCGCCTTGGATTTGACATAGAGGCGACGCACGGCACGTCCGAGTACCTCAGAAAGAACGGCGGCATAAAGACGCGCGAGAGAAAGAGGATAAGCGACGGCTCAAACGAAATCCCCGAGGCGATACGCCGCGGAGATATAAACTACGTAATAAACACGCGCGACTACGGAAGCGTAGATATGTACTCGGACGGAAATCTTATCCGTCAGTGTGCAGTCGAGAATAACGTCACCGTATTCACGTCGCTGGACACAGTCCGTGCGCTTCTCGACGTTCTCGAGGAGATAACGCTGTGCGTCAGCACGATAGATTCGTCCGGAGACGGCGCAAGCTGATCAACAGAGGAGAATAATAGTGAAAACAAAAGACAAAACGGTTCTTAAGCAGAAGCTCAAAGAATCACTTGCCTCCGTACTTCCGATAACGGCAATAGTTTTTTTGCTGTGCTTTTTTGTTATACCGGTACCGACGGATATACTTATGGCGTTCGTGGTAGGCGCTGTAATGCTGACAGTGGGCATGGGACTTTTCACGCTCGGAACGGATCTTGCAATGTCTCCTGTCGGAGAACACGTCGGCTCAGCAATAACGAAATCGCGAAAGCTATGGTTTATAATAACCGTATGTCTGCTTGTGGGAACGATAATAACCATATCGGAACCGGATCTGCAGGTGCTCGCAGAACAGGTGCCGAATATACCGAATGCTGTCATAGTGTGGACGGTGGCGGTAGGCGCAGGTCTGTTCCTCGTGATAGCGCTTCTGAGAATATTGCTGAATATAAAGCTCTCGTACCTGCTGATATTCTTTTACGCATTGGCGTTTATTCTTGCGCTCTTCGTCCCGAAGGAGTTTCTGTCCGTCGCATTCGATGCGGGCGGCGTCACGACGGGACCGATGACGGTTCCGTTCATCATGGCGCTCGGCATAGGCGTTTCGTCCATAAGATACGACAAAAACGCCGAAAACGACAGCTTCGGCCTTGTAGCGCTATGTTCGATAGGACCTATAATCGCAGTGCTTCTTATAGGTATGCTTTATAATCCCGGAGAGAGCACATATACGCCGGTAGTCATACCCGAGATAGATACCTCGGACGAATTGTGGGGCATATTCAGCTCGCAGTTTCCGAAGTATTTAAAGGAGGTCTCACTGGCGCTTCTCCCCATAATACTTTTCTTTGCGATATTTCAGATCTTCAGAATTAAGCTCAAAAAAGACAGCATTATCAGAATAGGTGTGGGTTTTCTGTACACTTATGCGGGACTTGTGCTGTTCCTTTGCGGAGTAAACGTGGGCTTCATGCCGGTGGGCAACTATATAGGAAGAGCTCTCGGCGGACTTTCATATAACTGGATAATCGTCCCGATCGGAATGCTTATCGGATACTTCATAGTATCGGCCGAGCCTGCCGTACACGTACTCAATAAACAGGTATACGAAATGACGTCCGGCACAATTCCGCAAAAGACGCTCAAGACGACGCTTTCAATCGGCGTTGCTGCTTCGGTCGGAATATCGATGCTGCGAATAATACTCGGCATACCCATAATGTATATCTTGGTCCCGGGTTATCTTGCCGCTGTTGCGCTCTCGTTTTTCGTGCCGCCCATCTTCACGGCGATAGCATTTGACTCCGGCGGCGTGGCGTCCGGTCCGATGACGGCGACCTTTCTGCTGCCGTTTGCAATGGGAGCGGTTGATGCTTGCGGCAGGGACGTTGTGACGTACGCTTTCGGCGTCATCGCAACGGTTTCAATGATTCCGCTCATAGCAATACAGGTGCTCGGGCTGATTTATAAGCTCAAGACAAAGTCCAATGAGCGCAAAACGCTGATTGCGGAAGAGCTGTCAGACAGTGAGATCTTTGAAATGGAGGGGGATATATGAGCGAATATAAGCTTCTTATGAGCATAATAAACCGCGAGCAGGAAGACGCATATATGGACTATTTCAAAAAGAACGGCGTCAAGGCAGTCTTCTCCACACTTTGCAGCGGTACGGCGAGTAAGAGTATGCTCGATTATCTCGGACTTGAGAGCAACAAAAAGGTCATGCTCAGCTCAATGGTCAGCGGCGAAAATGCTTCAAGGCTCATGAGCGGGCTTGTCAGCAGAATGGGCATAAATCTCCCGGGAACCGGAATAGCGCTGACAGTGCCGGTCGGAAGCATAGCCGGTACAGCAAGCCTCAGGTATCTTGCCGAAGGGCAGGAGAATCAATCAAAAAATGAAACGGCGGTGGAAAAAGTGAGTGAGATAATGTATTCTCTTGTAGTTATAATATCTGAAAAGGGCTGTTCGGACATGGTAATGGACGCGGCTCGCGAGGCCGGCGCAAGGGGCGGAACGGTGGTGCACGCAAAGGGCACCGGTAAGGAGTTCGCAGCGAAGTTTTTCGGCGTTTCGATAGCGGCGGAGAAGGAGATAGTTTATATAGTCACGCGGAGAAGCGATAAGGATGCGATAATGAAGTCCGTAATAGAGAAGGCAGGACCTGCAACCGACGCGAAAGCTGCGGTGTTCTCTCTTCCTGTCGAGGATGTAGTCGGACTTATGAGCGTTATGAAAGAAGACTGAAAATAAAAAAGAGCGGTTTTGAAGCCGCTTTTTTTATTACTTATTGTTTTTCTTGCGAAGTGTTTCAATTCTTGCTATTCATAGTATGAAACTACCGATTTTGTAACATTTAATCTCGCGGCAAGTTCAGCCTGCGTCATTCCGAATTCTTTTCTGAGCTCTTTGAGCCTTTCTCCAAAGCCTGTCATAATAATATCCGATCCTATTTATCATACTCCGCCGGCGTTCCTTTGATAATATCTC
>CAJOMW010000055.1 GCA_905235695.1 uncultured Clostridia bacterium
TTTTTATTTATAAAAAGCGCTTATAACAGGAACAATACTCATTATGATTGGGATATTCCATGATGTTATTTAGGTTATTTAGGTTATTTGTTTGATAATCAGATTGTGAGGGTACGTTAATGGTTTTATTTGTCAACGCATGCGCAAGGCCCGAGTCTAGGACGCTTATGCTCGCCCAAAAGGCTTTGCAGACAATATCGGAAAGCTTTGAAACGCTTAATTTGTTTGAGGAAGATATTCAGCCTCTCGACTATGAGTCTCTTTTAAAACGGGATGAATCCATAAATAAGTCAGATTATTCAGGTCCTGAGTTTCGGTATGCAAAGCAGCTGAGAGAGGCAGACGAAATAGTTATCGCCGCTCCTTACTGGGATCTGTCTTTTCCGGCTGTCTTAAAGTGCTATATCGAGAGAATCTGTGTCAACGGGCTCACGTTCTTTTACAACAAAAAAGGGAGCCCCGAGGGCCTATGCAAGGCAAACAGGCTTATATACGTGACAACTGCCGGCGGCTATATACCCGAAGACAATTACGGATACAACTACGTAAAACAGCTTTTCACCGGCTTGTTCGGCATAAATAACACCGTTTATTTAAAGGCGGAGGGGCTCGACATATACGGCGCAGATGTTGACGGAATAATGAAGTCGGCAATGTGCGAGGCAGAATCGTTGTTAAAATGAAAAATTAAGCCTTGTCGGCAAACATTATTTCAGGTGTTTATTGACATATTGCGTCACTTTATGTAAAATATATATATACAACAATGCAAAGGACTGATACAAGTGAGCAAAATTCCATCGAGAGAAGAAGCGTTTGAGCTTCTTAAAGAATACAACAAGGAACACTTTCACATTAAGCACGCCGTCACCGTCGAAGGTGTCATGAAATACTTCGCAAATGAACTCGGATACGGCGACAAGGCCGATTTCTGGGGGCTTGTAGGGCTTCTGCACGACCTCGACTTTGAAATGTATCCCGAAGAGCACTGCATCAAAGAACAGGAAATAATGAAGGAGCACGATATTGACGAGCGCATTATCCGCGCTGCGGCGAGCCACGGATATATGCTGACCGTAGACATTGCGCCCGAGCATGAGATGGAAAAGGTGCTTTATGCGGTTGACGAGCTTACCGGGCTTATAGGTGCGTGCGCTCTCATGCGTCCGTCAAAGAGCGTATCGGATATGGAAGTAAAATCGGTAAAGAAAAAGTTCAAGAACCTGAACTTTGCCGCAGGCTGTTCGAGAGAAGTCATTGAGCGCGGAGCGGAAATGCTCTCTTGGGATCTCGACGAGCTTATAGAAAAAACGATACTTGCCATGAGAAGCTGTGAAAGCGTGTATGAAAACGTCTGATATTTCCGATAATATGGTTAAAACTCTTGCGGACACGGGAAATCTTTCCGACCGGGAGCTCATATCTCTGCTTTTGACAAACGAGTATGACGACGAGCTGAAGGCTGCCGCCGACAGGGTGCGGCGAGAGAGGTACGGAGACGAAGTATACATCAGAGGTCTTATAGAGTTTACAAATTACTGCAAGAACAACTGCTATTACTGCGGAATACGCAGGGACAACAAAAATGCGCTGAGATACCGTCTTGAAAAAGAGGATATTCTCGAGTGCTGCAAAGAGGGCTACTCTCTCGGTTTTCGCACTTTCGTGCTGCAGGGCGGCGAGGATCCGTATTATACCGATGCGCTCATGTGCGAGATAGTTTCGTCCATACGGGAAAATTTCCCCGACTGTGCGATAACCCTCTCGATAGGCGAAAAGACGAGGAAAGCGTACGAGGATTTTTACAGAGCCGGTGCGAACAGGTATCTGCTTCGCCACGAGACGGCGTCTCCCTCTCACTATGCAAAGCTCCACCCCGATTCCATGAGCCTTGAAAACAGAAAGAGATGTCTTTTTGACTTAAAGGATATAGGGTATCAGGTAGGAAGCGGATTTATGGTCGGCTCGCCTTTTCAGACTACGGAAAATTTAGTTGAAGATATTCGCTTTTTGCAGACGCTCATGCCGGATATGATAGGCATAGGTCCATATATAAACCACAAGCAGACGCCGTTTGCCTCTTATGAAAACGGGAGCTTTGAGCTTACGCTGAGGCTTATATCAATCCTAAGGCTCATATTCCCCTATGCGCTCATCCCCGCCACCACAGCTCTCGGCACCATTCACCCTAGCGGGCGCGAGAAGGGACTTGAAGCAGGGGCAAACGTGGTAATGCCGAATCTCTCCCCCGTCAAGGTGCGCAGGCTCTACGAGCTTTACGAAAACAAGATATGCACGGGAGAAGAAGCGGCGCAGTGCAGAGGATGTCTTGAGAGACGCGTCGCTTCGGCGGGATACAGGATAGTTACAAGCGTAGGAAACGTAAAGAGACAACAGGTTTAAATATACCGAAAAAGGGAGAAAAATATGATTTACGATATTCAGAACGAGATAATGAAGCTCAAAAAGGAAAAGGATATATGTATTCTCGCTCACAGCTACCAGGCGCGCGAGATTGTTGAGGTAGCCGATTTTACCGGCGACTCCTTCCAGCTCAGCGTAAAGGCAAAGGACGCTCCGAACAAGAACGTCATCATGTGCGGAGTCCGCTTTATGGCAGAGACGGTAAAGCTGCTCTCTCCGGATAAGACGGTATATCTTGCGAACCCCGAAGCAGGCTGTCCCATGGCAGAGCAGATGGACAAGGAAATAATCGAAGCGGTCAAGGAAGAATACCCCGATTACACGGTCGTCGCATATATAAACACCACAACAGACCTCAAAACCGTGTGCGATGTGTGCGTCACGTCCTCTTCCGCAGTAAAAATCGTAAAGAAGATAGACAATGACAAAATTCTCTTTATTCCCGACTGCAATCTCGGCGACTATGTGTCAAAGCAGGTCCCCGAAAAGACAATAAAGCTCCTTCAGGGCGGATGTCCCATACACGCAAGAGTAAATGCGTCAGACGTTGACAAGGCTCGTGCGCTTCATCCGAATGCCGAAGTGCTCGTTCACCCGGAATGTGTTCCGAGCGTCGTTGCTAAGGCTGATTTTGTCGGCTCGACGTCCGCTATAATGAACTATGCAAAGGATTCGGATAAAAAGGAATTTATCATAGGCACGGAAATAAGCATAGGCGAGCACCTCTCGTATATGTGTCCCGAAAAGCGCTTTTATTCCCTCTCGAAGAATCTGATATGCCCCAATATGAAGTCTACTACGCTCATGGACGTTTACAATGTTGTAAAGGGCGAAGGCGGCGAGGAGATAATTCTCGACGAAGACACCATAAAAAAGGCAAGAGTCTGCATAGACAAGATGATAGAGCTTGGGTGAGGCAATGAACAGGAGAGCTCTTATAGCTATGAGCGGCGGCGTCGATTCGAGCGTTGCCGCATATCTTATGAAAAAAGACGGCTACGACTGTATAGGCGTGACAATGAAGCTATTTGACAACGGAGACATCGCTGTCTCCAGAGAGAACAGCTGCTGCTCGCTTGAGGACGTCGAGGATGCGAGAAGCGTGGCGTTTTCTCTCGGTATGCCCTACTATGTCTTTAATTTTACCGAGAGCTTCCGCGAGAAGGTCATAGACAAGTTCATAGAAGCTTATGAGAACGGCGCTACGCCTAATCCCTGCATAGACTGCAACAGATATCTGAAGTTTGAAAAGCTCTTTGACAAGGCGTCCGAGCTCGGATACGACTACGTTGTCACAGGTCACTATGCGAGAATAGAATACGATGAAATATCCGGGCGCTATATTCTGAAAAAAGCTCTTGATCCTACTAAAGACCAGAGCTATGTCCTCTATTCCATGACGCAGGATCAACTGTCTCACACAAAGTTTCCCCTCGGAGAGATGAAAAAGACGGACGTGCGTGATTTGGCGGAGCAAAACGGATTTATAAATGCAAGAAAGCACGACAGCCAGGATATATGCTTTGTTCAGAGCGGTACTTATGCGGATTTTATAGAAAATTACACGGGAAAGACCTATCCGCCCGGGAATTTTGTCGATAAAGACGGTAAGGTTCTCGGCACTCACAAGGGAATAATCCGCTATACGATAGGCAAGCGAAAGGGGCTCGGCATTGCGTCTGACAGACCGCTGTACGTCTCGGGTGTTGACAAGGAAGCGAACACGGTCACGCTCGGCGGAGAAGAGGATCTGTACTCAAAGACGCTGACGGCAAAGAATATAAATCTCATATCAGCCGACAGGATAGAAAGTCCGATTCACATAAAAGCAAAGACGCGCTACCGCCAGCCCGAACAGCCTGCAACGGTGACTCAGACGGACGAAGATACTCTGCTTATCGAATTTGAAGAGCCGCAGAGAGCCTTTACAAAAGGTCAGGCGGTCGTGCTGTACGACGGTGATATCGTCGTCGGAGGAGGAACTATCGTATAAAGAACCGAACAAATATATAATAAGACAACGGAGCGGCATTTCTGCCGCTCCGCCATATTTTCTTGGAGGAAAATATTACAATATGATACGTTTTACTTTTAACCGTTAAAAGCCTGGTCGAGGTCTGCGATGATGTCCTTGACGCTCTCGGTACCTATCGAGAGACGAATGGTGTTGGGCTTAATGCCGGTGTCGAGAAGCTCCTCTTCGGAGAGCTGAGAGTGCGTGGTGCTTGCGGGATGTATAACGAGCGACTTAACGTCGGCAACATTTGCAAGCAGGGAGAATATCTGAAGTCTGTCTATAAATTCCTGAGCTTCCTTTGCTCCGCCCTTTATATCAAAGGTGAATATGGAAGCGCCGCCGTTCGGATAGTACTTCTCATAGAGAGCGTGGTCGGGATGATCCGGAAGTGCCGGATGATTTACCTTTTCCACGAGCGGATGCTTCGACAGGTAGTCAACTACCTTGAGGGTATTTTCAACGTGTCTTTCAACACGGAGCGAGAGGGTTTCAAGTCCCTGGAGAAGCAGGAATGCGTTGAAGGGAGATATGGAGGCGCCGGTATCACGGAGAAGTATTGCTCTTACCTTGGTGATGAACGCTGCCGGACCTACCGCCTTCGTGAAGGAAATGCCGTGATAGCTGGGGTTCGGGTCAACGAGAGAAGCGAACTTGCCGCTGCCCTCCCAGTCGAACTTGCCGCTGTCAACTATAACGCCGCCGAGCGTCGTGCCGTGACCGCCTATGAACTTTGTTGCGGAGTGAACTACTATGTCTGCGCCGTGCTCGATAGGTCTGAAGAGGTAGGGCGTTGCAAACGTGGAGTCTATAACGAGCGGTATTTTGTTCGCATGGGCGATCTCGGAGATGGCGTCAACGTCAGGTATATCGCTGTTCGGATTTCCGAGAGCTTCTATAAATATCGCCTTTGTGTCGTCCTTTATTGCGGCCTTTACTTCGTCGAGGTTATGTATGTCGACAAACGTTGTGCTTATGCCGTACTTCGAAAGAGTATGGGCGAGGAGGTTGTAAGTTCCGCCGTATATGGTCTTCTGAGCAACGATGTGTCCGCCGCCCTCGGCGAGAGTTTCTATCGTATACGTTATTGCAGCCGCGCCTGAAGCCGTAGCAAGCCCTGCTACGCCGCCCTCGAGAGCAGCTACTCTCTGCTCGAAAACGTCCTGAGTGGAATTTGTGAGTCTGCCGTAGATGTTGCCGGCGTCCGCAAGACCGAAGCGTGCGGCGGCGTGAGCCGAATTTTTGAAGACGTAGGAAGTTGTCTGATATATCGGCACTGCTCTTGCGTCGCTTGCCGGATCGGGCTGTTCCTGTCCTATATGTAACTGCTTTGTTTCAAATCCCCAATTTTCTTTGTTCTTTATATCTGCCATTTTTATTACCTCTTTCTGTGTGTTATTATTGATATTGTTATTATTTTTAAGTTTTTAAGGAAGTTTCCCATTCCCATTTTTTCGTATCTCGTACTTATTTTGTTTGGGTTCGCCTGCCAAGCGTCACATTCGTCCGTTTCTCCAGTTATGACGTAAAATATAAAGCCAGTTTTTCATAACCTTTCTCCAATCCGTGATAATTAAAATCCGGAAGCGTTTGTTCTGCTTCCGGCAATTGCTTTCAATGCTTATCTGTCTCCGGGGCAAACGACTTTTGGCGCACGAAAACCGCATGATGCAACTGCCTTCTTACACATCATACACATACACATCATCTGCATTTCAAATATCTTTGTACGCATTGCGTCTGCTCCTTCCTTATAAAACCTATATGTTTGGTATGTATTAAGTATAGCACACCGTCATCGTTTTGTCAATACTTTTTTTGAATATTTTTTATTTTCTGTAATTTTGTTTTATTTTGCATAATTATTCCATATATTTAAGATAAACATGCATGATATTTGTGCGATTTCACACTAAAACAGTTTTTCGGCAAGCAGAGGCACCGGAATCGCACCGGTGCCACAATTTTTTTCTTTTATCTCAGGAAATTCTCCATTATATGATGTCCCTTGGAATAGTTAACGGTGCTGACGTAAGAGACGTCGTCCACTCCAAAGAACTCGTCGTAAGAAGCCGCATCGGACTCAACTTCCCTTGAGCTTGAGTACATAATATATGGCACTGCGTCGAGCGTATGCGTGCGCAGGGCGATAGGCGTCGGGTGGTCGGGCAGAATGAGGAATCTGTAATCCTCGCCCATAGCCTTGAGGCTGTCCTCGATATAAGCTATGATCTTTTCGTCTATA
>CAJOMW010000056.1 GCA_905235695.1 uncultured Clostridia bacterium
AGAAATTATTTTCAAAACCGCTTGATTATATTTGCGCTTTATGGTAAAATATCATTGTATTCAATCAGAATGCCGTTTTATACTTTAAAGGACGGCGTGGAAAGGACTTATATTATGAAAGCGAGACTTCCTAAAGGCATGGGCGGCGGTCCGTCCAATATGCAGGCAATGATAAAGCAGGCTCAGAAGATGCAGGAGGACATGGAAAACCTGCAGACCGAGCTTGACGAAAAGGAACACGAGGTATCCGCCGGCGGCGGAGCGGTAACGGTAAAAATCAAGGGCAACCGCGAGCTTGTCTCCGTAAATCTCTCGGAGGATATAGTAGATCCCGATGATATAGAAACTTTGCAGGATCTCATTATCGCCGCAGTGAACGAAGCTATAAAGACGGTGGATAATTACAACTCCGAAGAGATGGGCAAGATAACCTCGGGGCTTAACGTTCCCGGTCTTATGTAAAATTTGAAAGGTGTTTGTATAAGCCATGAAAGTAGAACTCCTTGAGCATACCCCGAATCCCGAAAGAGTAATTGCCGCAGCGGCAAAGCTCTGCTATTCGGCCGTCGGAGTCGACGACATAATGGAGAAAATGACTCCCGAAAAGACCGAGAGCTTTATCGAGATGCTCTCGTCGCTCGGTCACGAAAGCCCCGTCGAGCACGTCACCTTTACCTTTGCGATAGAGGGCGTTTCGCGCTCGCTCCTCGCCCAGCTCACCCGCCACCGCATAGCCTCTTTCAGTGTGCAGAGTCAGAGATACGTCGCTAAGGACAACTTTGAGTACATAATTCCCCCCGAGATAGAAAAGATTCCCGAGGCAAGGGAGCTGTTCATCGAGGCAATGGAGAACGACCGCGAGACTTACAAGAGGCTGAACGACATACTCTTAAAATCTCACGAGCAGCAGCTTTTAGCCGAGGGCAAGGACGAAAAGGAAGCCCATAAAGCGGCCAAGAAGAAGGCGAACGAGGACTCAAGGTACGTCCTCTCAAATGCCTGCGACACCAAGATAGTGATGACCATGAACGTCCGCTCGCTGTACAACTTTTTCCGTCTGCGCTGCTGTCAGAGGGCGCAGTGGGAGATACGGGAACTGGCAACGGAGATGCTCAGGCTCGTCAAAAACGTCTCCCCCACTCTGTTTAAGAACGCAGGGCCCGGATGCGTAAACGGCGCATGTACTGAAGGCACAATGAGCTGCGGAAAAGCAAAGGAAATGAGGGAGTATTTCAGGTCTCTGAAATAACGAGGTACTTATGAGTTATCTTTTTACTATAGAAGCCCCCGACGCTTCCGGAAAGACAACACAGGTAAACCTGCTGAAAGCCCGTCTCGAAAAGGACGGGCTGAATGTGCGTCTCGTGCGCTTTCCGAACTACGGGAGCGACGCCTGCAAGCCTGCGGAGCTGTATCTCGGCGGCGCACTCGGAAAAAATCCTTCCGACACGAACGCTTACGCCGCTTCCGTGCTGTTTGCCGTAGACAGATATTTTTCGTACAGGCTGGACTGGGAAGAGCTGTACAGGGACGAAAACAGCGTGATTCTTCTCGACAGATATACGACCTCCAATGCGATTCATCAGCTTTCAAAAATAAGCGATGAAAAAGAGAGAGAGGCGTTCCTCGACTGGCTGTACGACCTCGAATTTGCAAAAATGGGACTTCCCGTCCCCGACGACACCGTATTTCTCGACGTCGATCCGGATGTTTCCCTAAGGCTTCTGAGGGAGCGGGAGAAAAACGATCCCTCACACCGCTCGGACATCCACGAAGCGAGCGGAGATTATCTTAGGAGCTGCTATGAAGCGAGCATTTTTGCGTCCGAAAAGAAAGGCTGGAAAAGGCTGGTCTGCACAAGGGACGGCAAAATGAGAAGCATAGACGAGATACACGAAGAGCTTTACGGATACGTGAAGGGCAGAATACGGGAAAAGCGGCAGTCCACGAAAGGAATTTAGCACTTTTATGACAGCATTTCAACCTATTGAGCAGCTTGACAGGGAGCTTTACAGAAGCGCTCTGAAAGAATACGGATTTACGTACAGGAGCTGCGAATATTCGTATGCAAATATTTTTGCGTGGAGAAACACATACCGCACGGAATTTGCAAAGACGGAAAACGGCTATATCTTTCGTCTGCACCATGACGGAGCCGACTACTATTTCTGCCCCGTTGCGCCAAAGGAAGGGATAAAGCCTGCTTTTGAGGAAATTTTTGAAACGGAGCGAGAAAAAGGGGCAGGCACAGTAAATTTCGTATGTCTTCCGGAGGCATGTGCAAGACTACTTGAAGAGACGGGGCGCAAAGCGGACGTGGAAGCTGTCAGAGACAGCTTTGACTACATATACCTGCGAGACAGCCTCGCTTCGTTTTCCGGCAAGGCGCTCCATGCAAAGAAAAATCACCGCAACAGGTTTTTCGCCTTGTACGGTGACTACTATGAATACCGTGCCATGACGTCCCAGGACGCCGCACTCTGCATTGAGTTCAACAAGGAGTGGTACGGCATAAACGCCGGTTACTCGGACGAAAAGCTTGAGGAAGAGCGCAAGGCGACCGAGGAGCTTCTCAAAAACTTTGACAGGCTCGGGCTTATGGGCGCAATGATACTTGTAGACGGAAAAGTCGTATCGTACACCCTTGCAAGCGATTCCTACGACGGAAGCGACACGCTTATAACGCATACGGAGAAGGGACTTTACGACATTCAGGGAATATATCCGGCTATTTGTTCGGAATTTCTGATAAATCAGGGCGAGGGCTACGAATACGTCAACCGAGAGGACGATGCCGGCAACGAGGGACTTCGCCGCTCCAAGACGTCGTATAACCCGATATGCTTTGAGGAAAAGTATAACGCTGCGGTATATTTGTAAGCGAAAGGACGGAGAAAAATGGTATATTTATTTTTGGCAGACGGTTTTGAAGAAATAGAGGCTCTGACGCAGGTAGATTATCTAAGGCGTGCAGGCATTGAGATAAAGACGCTGGGAATAGGCAAAGAATATATCACCGGCACGAGAAGGATAACCGTTAAAGCGGATATGCTGATAGACGACGCAGATCCGACGGGCTTCGAGATGCTCATTCTCCCCGGAGGGCTCGGCGGCGTTGAGGGTATATCTTCGTCCGAAAAGGCGCTTGAAATGATAAAATACGCATTTGACAGCAAAAAGAAGGTAAGCGCTATCTGCGCCGCGCCGACAATCCTGGCAAAGATGGGGCTTCTCAAAGGCAAAAAGTGCATCTGCTACCCCTCAATGACAGACGACCTAAGAGAAAACGGGGCGACGGTAGTCGATGAAGCAGTCGTATGCGACGGACTTCTCATAACCGCAAAGGGCGCAGGCGCTTCGGAGCAGTTTTCGTTTGAGATAATCGCCTCTCTGAAGGGCCGTGCAGCCGCCGAAAAGGTAAGAGAGTCCATCTGTGCGAGATAATGGGCGAAAAAGTATCGACGGAAGAGATCCGCCGCAGGAAATCGCTCATACGCAGCGAATATAAAAACATACGGGGATCCGTGTCCGAAGACGAGAGAAGAGCTTGCGACGGCAGGATAAGAGCCTTTATACTCGGCTCGATGTCATACAGGTTTTCAATGCGTATTCTCACATACTGCTCGTTTGGCTCCGAGCCGGACACCCTCGTCTTTGCGGAAAAAGCGCTGTCCGACGGAAAGGCGCTGTATATGCCAAAGACCTACAAGGGCGGCGTAATGAGGTTTTTCAGGGTGTACGACCTCGGGACGCTCAAAAACGGAAATTTCGGGGTATACGAGCCGGATGAGGGCGAAGAATACGATTTTTCCGGCGACGGCGTAGACCTGTGCATAGTCCCGGGGCTGTGCTTTGACAAAACGGGCTGTCGAATCGGCTACGGCAAGGGCTATTACGACAGGTTTCTCTCAAAATTCAAGGGCATCTCGGCAGGGATAGCATACTCAAAATGTGTTACAAACGATCCTCTGCCTTTTGAAAAGCGGTATGACAAGCACGTTGACCTTCTTATTACCGAAAGGGGGATCGAAACGATTGGCAAGAAAAAAATTTGACAAGCTGACCGAGGGAAATTCATACGTCGATATAGACACGCTCGAGGAAATAGGCGCACCTTCTTCCGGTGACGGCGAAAGCGGCGACGCTGTAAGAGTTCGCGGCAAAAAGTACTCGTTCAGGCGTGCGGAAAAGCCGGAGAAGGACAAAAAAGTATACAAAGTCGGGTTTGTCGGCGTATACGTCGCTTTTGCGGCGTGCTTTGTGCTCGCACTGATAAATTTTGTGATGGAAAAAGAGGGCTTTTACGCAGGTCTTTCCGAGGCTTGGGAATACGCTGCGAGGGCGATCTCATTTGTCGTCATATTTGCTCTGCCGGCAGTATCTTTTGCATTATTTTCAAAAAAAGCGACAAAGGAAGCCGAAAGGCTGTCTTTTTACAGATTCTCCTCCCTTCTCCTGCCCCTCGCCGCTTCAAGCGTATTCGTATCGGTATTTGCGGCGCTTGACGGTCGGCTCGCGCTCGACTTCTTCATGCCGCTCACAAGCGGAAAGCCGGATCTCGTGTATACAATAGGGCAAAACCACATAGCCGTAATAATATGCTATGCGCTTGTTCCGGCTATATGCGAAGAAATACTGTTTCGCGGCGTTCTTCAGCCGGAGCTTACAAAGGCGGCAGGCGGACTTGCCGGGATAATCGTTACGTCCCTTGCGGCTTCGCTTACCGGACTTGACCTGAAGTATTTTGCCGTCGCTTTTGCGGTGTCGCTCGTACTTTCGGTACTCCGTCACGTCGGCGGCTCCGTCGTGCCGTGCATTGCCGTAAGCTTTATTTACAAGCTGTTTTTCGTATACTTTTCCGGGCGCATATCCTTCATATCGTCCGAGCACGTCGGAAACACTTTTATCCTGATAATCCTGACCATTATCCTGCTAATATGCGCCATATTCTATCTCAAGGTACTCGAGAGCATCTGCACAAGAAAGGCTATGACGGTCGACGCCTACATAGCCGGGAAGGAAAATGGCGAAGGTTCCGAAGAGCCGGACAAAAAGGACGCAAAGGCAAAAGGACAAGGCGACTCGGAGGAAAAGCCCGAAAAGACGTTTTTCTTCTACTCCATGCCGTCAAGGCTGTTTTCCGACAGCGGATATACTCTGCACAAGTTTTTAAGAGTTCTGCTGTCCCCGGTTATAATAATTGCCGTTATAATATTTTTCATCGCAGTGCTTCTGTGACGAAAAAACATGGCAGAACATACAAAAAATACTTGACTTTTTGTACAAGAGTGCTATAATATAATCGACCGCATGAATATCAGGGGTGCTGTTTACGGCTGAGACGGAGAAATCCGAACCCTTTAAACCTGTACGGATAATACCGGCGTAGGGAGATAGGCTATAAAGAAAAATAGCTGCCGCACCGATATTGTGTGCGGCAATTTTATTTTTTTGGAGGTCTTTAGGATGAAAAAGACAAGAATTTTAGCGGAGTGCGGAATACTCATCGCACTTGCCGCTGTGCTGAGCCTCATAAAAGTATTCACGCTTCCGTGGGGCGGCTGTATAACCCTTCTGGGTATGCTTCCGGTATGCCTTATTTCGATTCGCCACGGGCTTAAATACGGATTGCTCTCGTCGTTCGTATTTTCCTGCATAATGCTGATTTACGGCATACTGCTTGACGGTCTTCTCGGCTGGGGACTTACGCCGGGTATGCTCATTTCCTGCATACTTCTCGACTACATCGTCGCCTTCACCGTGCTCGGAATTTCCGGAATATTCCGCAGCAAAGGCATGGCAGGAGTTATAGGAGGAACGGCTTTGGCAATCTTCCTTCGCTTTGTTTCCCACGTTCTCAGCGGCGTGTACGTATTCGCCTTAGCCGGAAAGCTGTGGGAGGGATTTGAGACGAATAACGTATGGTTATACAGTCTCGTGTACAACGGAGCGTATATGCTTCCGGAGATGATATTGACCATCATAGGCGCAGTTATAGTCTACAAGGCCGTTTTCAAGGCTGTGAAGATGAAAATCTGACGGTTTTTGATTATTTCACCTCATCAGTCAGCTTGCGCTGACAGCTTCCCCTCAAGGGGAAGCCGCCGGTCGGCGGCGCATAGGGCGAAGGTGGGCGGCGATGAGGTTATCAACCGCAAAAATATCTTTGAGATTTTCAGCTTTTGCAGCAGTCTGACAAAAATCAAAGATTTTTGCTTGAATCAGATTACATAATGTGCGAATTTTGACGATTATGTAAACTTATACATGAGATAAAAGGCTTCCCGGGTGGGGAGCCTTATTTTATTGAAAGAATTACATCTGATTTTGCCGATATTCATAAAACTGCATATTTTTAATGCGCCGATCGGGTGATACTTTGACGAAAAAGGCGATATTTGGAAAAAAACGAAAAAAATCGGGTTAGTTATCGTCTTTTTCGGCTAATTGTCACCAAATATTGAAAAAGCAAATAATGGCAGGTATAATT
>CAJOMW010000057.1 GCA_905235695.1 uncultured Clostridia bacterium
ACTCAAATTGACCGCCCAACAAGTATTTGAGGATGATATTTTGGACGGTAAACTGACTTCTTTGTTAGCAAGAGATACAGACAATAACTATTATGCAATTTATTATCGTGATAGCGTAGAAGTGTATGATGGCGATACTTTTACAGTCTATGCGATACCATGTACCACTTCTTCGTTTGATAATATCGGCGGTGGTACAACAACCGTAATCGTGTTACTTGCTTGCAATATGGAATAGTTTGAATATATACAATGCAAAGAGCAAGGCGAAAACCTTGCTCTTTTTTGCTGCAATTATTGAGGGCGAAAAACCTCTTTTTGTATGCTAATAATATTCACTAATTTCTGCATAAAAGCCTGGTATTTGCATGAAAATGCAAATCACCTTTTATCTAGGACAGAGACTTAAGAAAATAACTGTACCTGTACTTCAGAACCTGTTGAATAGATGTTGACATATCAGGAGAAAAGAGAAAAGCGAGCTGATTTTAAATCAACTCGCCTTTTTTGTAAGAATCAGTCATAAATCAGGTGTTTTCCGGCGTCCTGCGCCATTACTTTACCTGTTCCTTAGCCCATTTTGCAACAGATGCCTTGGATGACGACGCACTGTGACCGGCAACCGAAAATCCTTTCCCGAACTCTGCGCCCTTGCATATTTTTTTCAAATCTCTCTCGGATGAGCCGAGCCCGCTGCCCTCGTGCGTCATGACTGCCATTACCTTTTTGCCGGTAAAGTCGAGCCTTTCAAGCTGAGTAAACACTGCGCACGGGAATGTGCCCCACCAGCACGGACCGCAAACGAATATGTTGTCGTATCCGGAAATATCGGAAATGTAGTTTTTCAGCTCCGGGCGCTCTCCGCTGTTCAGCTCCTTCTTTGCCTCTTCGGTGCAGGTCATGTAGCTGTCCGGGTACTCCTTTACTGTCTCTATTTCAAATAGGTCTCCGCCGACGGCATCCTTTATAAATTCGGCAACTGTCTCCGTGTTGCCTTTCTCAAGGCGCTTTAAGCCGCCGCTCCAATAGTTTTCGCCTTTTCTCGAATAGTATATTATCAAATTTTTTGACATGGAAAATCACCTTTTTGAATATTATCAGAAGTCCTATTGCTTTATATTGAAAGTTCTGAGGGCGTTGAGAATGGCTATGACCGAGACGCCGACGTCGGCGAATATCGCCATCCACATATTTGCAAATCCTACTGCGCTGAGCAGCATTATAAGTACCTTTACGCCGATTGCAAACACAATGTTCTGCTTTACTATGCGAAGAGTTTTCTTTGATATGGCAAAAGCGGTGTCGAGCTTCGAGAGCGAGTCGTCCATAAGAACTATGTCCGCCGCCTCGATCGCCGCATCAGAGCCCATTGCACCCATTGCAATGCCGACATCCGCCACCGAGAGCACCGGAGCATCGTTTATTCCATCGCCGACGTACGCAGTCGTGCTATCCGATGCGCTCATTATCTCTTCCGCTATCCTTACCTTGTCCTCAGGCAAAAGATTGCTTCTGACGGAGTCGAGCCCTATCTTTTCGGCAACGTCTTCGCCGACTTCCTTTCTGTCGCCGGTGAGCATTATCATTTCCTTTACGCCGCGCCGCCTGAGCGAAGCGAGCGCCTCTTTAGCACCGTCCTTTACTGTGTCCGATATGAGAAGCGTGCCGGCATATTTTCCGTCTGCCGCAACGTGCAGAGCGGTCTTTGCACCGTCATACTCCATACATACTACGCCTATATCACTCATGAGCGCCGCATTTCCCACGTATACGCTTTGACCGTCTATATCCGCATAAACGCCTTTGCCTATTATCTGGCGTGAAGAGCTTATGCCGTCTGAGCTGTCAAAAGGCATTGCACTCTTAACGGCAAGGGCTATCGGGTGATCGGAATAGTACTCTGCCTTTGAGGCGAGAGTCAGAATTTCATCCCTGTCAAAGCCGCTTTGGCAAATAACGTCTGTAACTTCAAACTTTCCGCTTGTGAGCGTGCCGGTCTTGTCAAATATTATCCTGCCGACGCCCGAAAGGCTCTCGACGTAGTTTGCGCCTTTTATGAGAATACCGTTCTTGGAAGCACAGCCTATTCCGCAGAAAAACGAGAGCGGCACAGATATTACGAGTGCGCAGGGGCAGGATATTACAAGGAAAATGAGCGCACTTTTAAGGTGAGCTGAAAAGTTGCCGAAAATGAGCGTGGGTATTACAGCCATGCACACCGCAAGCGCAACCACCGTCGGCGTGTAAACCCTTGCAAACCTTGTGATGAACTTCTCGGATTTCGATTTTCTCTGTGCGCTGTTTTCGGTAAGCTCAAGTATCTTTGAGACTGTCGATTCGCCGAACGTCTTAGTTACCCTTGCCGTGAGAGTGCCGCTTATATTTACGCAGCCGCTGACTATCTCGTCTCCGACCTTTGCAGCACGCGGAACGGACTCTCCGGTTATTGACGAAGTGTCGATCTCGCTTTCGCCGTCGGTTATAACGCAGTCGAGCGGTATCTTTTCTCCGCTCTTTATGAGTATCTTGTCTCCGACGCACACCTGCTCGGGCGAAACGGTCTTGTAAGAGCCGTCTTCAAGGGCGAGGTTTGCATAGTCGGGGCGTATATCCATAAGCTCCGATATAGACTTTCTCGAGCGGCTGACCGCCATGCTCTGAAAAAGCTCGCCTGCCTGGTACAGAATGACAACCATGACTGCCTCCGAGTACTCTCTAAGCCCGTAAGCGCCTATCGTCGCAATGCCCATCAGCAGATTTTCGTCGAATATCTGACCGTTACGGATATTTTTAGCGGCTTTTATGACAATATCGTATCCGGCTATCGCATACGGAACGAAAAACGCTATGGCGCGCAGAATTTCATACTCATCGGGAATAAAGAAGCAGGCAATAAGGATCACGGACGCCGCTATTATCCGTATGAGCATTTTCTTTTGCTTTCTTGTCATGGCTTTATTTTAAAATTATCGTGCAGTCTGGCTCTATTTTCTTACAAGCCTTGACTGCCTGCTTCATCACGTCGTCTATCTTGTCGTCCTCGGCGTCTATCGTCATTTTCTGTGCGAGGAAGCTGATGTTTACGGAGTTTACTCCGTCTATCTTCGATATTGCTTCCTCCATTTTGGCGGCGCAGTTTGCGCAGTCAAGATCTTCCAATCTGTATACCTTTACCATTTTAAAATCTCCTTTCGGTAAACGTTATATTTTTTATTCTTCGATGTGCTCGATGCCCTGACCTATTATTGTGCTTACATGGTCGTCAGACAGGGAATAGTACACGGTTTTCCCGTCGCGGCGGTATTTCACAAGCTCTGCCTGCTTCAGTATCCTCAGCTGATGAGATATTGCCGACACGGTCATTCCGAGTATTTCGGCTATATCGCAGACGCACAGCTCGCTCTCAAGAAGCGAGTACAGAATTTTTATCCTCGTTGCGTCTCCGAAAATCTTGTACAGCTCGGCAAGCCTTATGAGCTTCTCGTCGTCCGGCAGGCTCTTTCTGACATCTTCTACAACATCAGTATGCTTGTGGGTGACTTCACATTCGGGTACAGGCTTTATACTCACTCATACACCTCCTATATTTGAACAACTGTTCAACTGTTTTCAAGTATATTGTACCACCCCATATTCATTTTGTCAATAGCTTTTTATATTTTTATATGCATATTTTTAGTAATTCATCGGCAAAGAAGGAAAGGTCGCAATACAGTGTGCGCCCCTTGACATTTTGCATATGTTGTCGTATAATGTATGTAGATGTATAACCACAAAACGAATGGAAAGAACTGTATACATATATGAACGTTTACGATTTTGACAATACGCTGTACGACGGCGAGTCGTCCTTTGATTTCTTCATGTTCTGCCTTAGAAGAAATCCAAAGCTCATAAAGTACCTCGGCACAGCAACGACCTGCCTTGTAAGGTACAAGATGTGCCGCATAACGAGGGAGGACTTCATGGAGCTTGCCGAAAAGCACCTCATAGGCATGATGGATGCCTGTCCGGAAGTGCTCGAAAACGTGCCGCTTTTTTGGGACAAGCACTTCAAGCGCATAAAGAGCTTCTATTCTGAAATCCACGAAGATGATGACGTAGTCATAACGGCATCTTTTGACTTTCTCATACGGCCGGTATGCGAAAAGCTTGACGTGAAGAATTTGATAAGCTCGGAGCTTGATTTTGAAAACAAAAAAATTACGTGCTATTGCTTCAGAGAGGATAAGCCTGTTCTTTTCAGGGAGCGCTTCGGGGACGTGAGGATAGACAACTTCTATACGGACTCAAAAAATGATCTTCCGCTCATGGAGCTTGCCGATAACTGCTACTTCGTGAAGGGCGAACGCATAACACCTGCAAAAGTCTCTTGACGTACTCTTTCCGGAAAATAAATATAAAGCGAGTTTGAAATGTTAGAAAGTATAAAATCTCCGAAGGATATAAAGTCGCTGTCCGTTGCGGACACCGAAAAGCTGTCCTCGGAAATAAGGGAAAAAATAATATCTGCCGTGTCAAAGAACGGCGGACACCTTGGCTCAAATCTCGGAATTGTGGAGCTGACGGTCGTCCTTCACCAGCTGTTTGACGTGCCGCAGGATAAAATAATATTTGACGTCGGGCACCAGGCTTATACCCACAAGCTGCTTACCGGCAGATACGACGAATTTGATACGCTGAGACAGGACGGGGGAATATCCGGCTTTACCAACCGCTTTGAGAGCGAATACGACACCCTCACGGCAGGTCACAGCGGCTCTTCTGTATCTGCGGCTTTAGGTATTGCGTACGCAAACAAAATGAGCGGCAATGACAACTACGTCGTTGCGGTAGCCGGGGACGGCGCTTTTACAAACGGCATGATATATGAGGCTCTCAACAACTGCAACAACAAAAATGTCCGCCTCATTATAATACTCAACGACAACGAGATGTCCATTTCCAATAATGTCGGAAGCCTTGCAAAATACCTTTCAAAAATAAGAACGAGCGGAAGGTATTACAGACTGAAAAGAAGCTTTCAGCATGTTTTTATCAAAGTGCCGGTTATAGGAAAGGCGTCGATAGACTTTGTCAGGCACATAAAGAACGGCCTAAAGCGCGCGTTTTATAAGCAGCCGTTTTTCGAGCCGCTCGGGGTAAAGTATCTCGGTCCGGTAGACGGCAGCGATATTGAGAGGCTAAAGGTCGTCATAGGCGAAGCGAAAAAGCTCGATACCTGTTCTCTCATACACGTAAAGACGGTAAAGGGTAAGGGCTACGAATACGCCATGCAGGATCCGGAGATCTACCATTCCGTCGGCAAATTTGACCCGGAAAAGGGCGTATGCCTGTCCAACGGCAACGATTTTTCCGGAGAGTTCGGACGCATTTTGTGCGCTCTTTCGGAAAAGGACGAGCGTATATGCGCGATAACTGCTGCTATGAAGGACGGCACGGGGCTTTCCGAATTTGCCGAAAAATTTCCGAAACGCTTCTTTGACGTAGGCATTGCGGAGGAACACGAGATAGCGTTTGCCGGAGGGCTTGCAGTGGCGGGATATCTGCCCGTCTGCGCCGTCTATTCGACGTTTGCTCAGCGTGCATACGACCAGCTTATACACGACGTCTCGCTCCAGCAGCTTCACATAGTTCTCGCACTTGACCGCTCCGGCCTTGTTCCGTGCGACGGCATAACCCATCAGGGCATTTTCGACTGCGCCTTTATTTCAACCATACCCAATACCGAGATATATTCTCCGGACAGCTTCGACGAGCTGAGAACGGCGCTCGAAAAATCCGTATCATCCGATAAAATATCCGCCGTCAGATACCCTAAGGGAGCGCCTAAGGAGTACGACAGGAGCGCATTTATCGACTGCGGCGGCTATTCGTACTGCGACGTATATGCCCACGAAGGAAATGCTGACGCTGTCATAATAACCTACGGCAGAATTACCGCAAACGTATACGGCGCCGCCGTCAAGCTGAAAGAGAGCGGAAAAAACATAAGGATAATCAAGCTCTTCAAGGTGCATCCCGTCAGCGACGTTATAGACGAAGACTTTATAAAGCTCGCTTTAGCCGCAAAGCATGTGTTCATATATGAAGAGGGAACACGAAGCGGAGGCGTCGGCGAAAAGGCGGCGCTGATATTGCGGAGCGCACCGGGAGCAAAGAGCGATATTGTCATAAGGGCGATAGACGGATATCCGCCGCACGGCTCGGAGGAATATCTGATGAAGATGTACGGCTTAGACAGGGATTCTATTGCGGAATACTTGGGCGGCGTTTTGGAAAAAGAGTAAAAATTAAGGAAAGGAGCTGCGCTGTCAGCTCCTTTTTTGCAGATATATTTAGCCGGTCAATTTGCCTTCGGTGAAATGTAACGTCTGAGCTTTAAAGCTCACTTGTTTATTCCGAGCCTTGACAAAACAGGTAATTTTGCTGTATAATTTCAGCATAAAAGGGAAACGGAGCAACATAATGAGTACATCAGAGATATATTGAAAGACGTGCAGAGCGGAGAGCTTTCCGTAGACGATGCGCTGCTTAAAATAAAGTCCGCGCCGTTTGAGGACATAGGCTATGCTAAGGTCGATCTGCACAGAGAGGTGCGGCAGGGGACAGCCGAGGTAATATACGGCGCAGCCAAAACGCCGGATCAGATAATCGGCATAGCGGACGTCATGATAAAGAACGGTCAGAAGACAGTGATTGTCACACGCATTGACGAAGAAACGGCTGGTAGGATCGGGGAGAAGCACCATCTCACATACTTTGACAAGGCGAGGATAGCCGTAATCGGTGAGATGCCAAGCCCTTCCGGCAGGGGGAAGATAGTCGTTGCCACGGGCGGCACGAGCGATATTCCGGTTGCAGAGGAAGCGGCGGTGACTGCTGAGGCGCTCGGAAACGAGGTCGTCCGGCTCTATGACGTAGGCGTTGCCGGACTGCACCGCCTGCTTTCGCACAAGGAGGAGATAATGACGGCGAGCGTTGTGATTGCGATTGCCGGCATGGAGGGGGCGCTCGCAAGCGTAATAGGAGGACTCGCTGACTGCCCGGTCATAGCGGTTCCGACAAGCGTTGGGTACGGAGCGTCGTTCGGAGGGCTTTCCGCACTGCTATCCATGCTCAATTCATGTGCAAGCGGCGTTTCGGTCGTCAATATCGACAACGGCTTCGGAGCCGGATACCTTGCGAGCATGATAAATAAAAGGTGAATTGCTGTAAAATACGTTATGCATAGAGCGAAGGGAGAAACGATTATGAAAACTTTATATATAGACTGCGGAATGGGCGCGGCAGGCGATATGCTGACGGCGGCACTGCTTGAGCTGTTGCCGGAAAAAGATGATTTTGTAAAAAGGCTGAACGATATAGGAATACCATCCGTAACCTTTTCTGCGGAAAAATCCGTAAAATGCGGTATAACCGGAACTCGTGTATCCGTCAAAGTAAACGGCGAAGAGGAAGACGAGACAATGCACGGGCATAGCCATGAAAATCACCACCATGAGCACGACCACGAGCACGACCACGAGCATCATCACTGTCACAGCAGTCTGCACGACATAGAGCATATAGTATCTGAGCTTGTTATCCCACAGGGGGTAAAGAACGACGTTATCGAGGTATATAAGCTTATCGCCGAAGCTGAGAGCGCAGTACACGGCGTTCCCGTCACGGATATACACTTTCACGAGGTCGGCACAATGGATGCTGTGGCGGATATTACGGCGGTATGTATGCTGATGAGCGAAATATCGCCGGACAGGGTGATAGCTTCGCCGATACACGTCGGAAGCGGAAGCGTGCGGTGCGCACACGGAATACTTCCCGTACCGGCGCCGGCAACCGCCTGTATTCTAAAGGATATACCGATATACGGCGGAAGCATTGAGGGCGAGCTATGTACCCCGACGGGTGCGGCTCTGCTCAGACACTTCGTATCCGATTTCGGCGATATGCCGGTTATGAAGGTCGGCAGGATAGGCTACGGCATGGGCAGGAAGGACTTTGAAAAGGCGAACTGTGTTCGAGCCATGCTCGGAGAAGAGGACGGAAAGACCGACGTCATATACGAGCTGTCCTGCAACTTAGACGATATGACCGCCGAAGAGATAGGCTTTGCGTCTGAGGTGCTTCTCGAAAACGGAGCAAAGGACGTATTCACCGTCCCGATAGGCATGAAAAAATCTCGTCCCGGAACGCTTCTATGCGTGATATGCGCGGCAGATGACAGAGAGAATATCGCATCGCTCATATTCAAGCATACCACAACTATCGGCTTGCGCGAAGTAAAGATGAACAGATACGTTCTCGAGAGGAAATCGGAAATATTCCACACGTCTTTCGGCGACTTTCACCGCAAGGATTCAAAGGGCTATGGAGTTTCCCGCTCAAAGTTTGAGTACGACGATATATCTCGCATAGCCAAAGAGAAGGGCATAAGCTTTGCAAGTGCAAGAAAGCTCCTTGAGGAAACGTACAAATAAGAATGTTAAATGACAAATTAAAGAAAAATCGAGGCGGAGAATAGCTCCGCCTCACGTATTTTTAGGGTAAAATTTTAACAAATCCGCTCTTTCAGATGAACAGCTCGATGAGAAATACCACAATGCAGCACGACACAGATACGCCGAGAAGGTTAAGTCCGAGGTACGCCGTGACGACGCCGACTATCAGCGCCGCAATGCCGGAATACACGCTCTGCGTGGCGTTTATAATTGCCGGGAAAGTCATTACGGAAAGCGTGACGTAGGGGACGTAATAGAGGAATGAACGGATATACTTGTTCTTTATCGGCTTTTTTATAAGCGTCAGAGGAAGCACACGGATGAAGTACGACACCGCACCCATTATGAGAATGTATATGTAAATATTATGCGTCATTGCCGTTTTCCTCCTTGTCCTTTACAGGGAACAGCAGAGCTGCGCCGAGTGATATGACTACCGTAAGAATTATGGTTATCATTCCGTCGTCAAGGTTGGAAACATAGGGAAGACTGCGCATGGCAAAGCTGAGCGCAAAGCATATAACAATGAGCACCGCAACGACCTTTTTTTCCTTTGCTTTCGGGATAAATACCGCTATGAACATTCCGAAGAGCGCAACGCTGAGCGCACTGACAAGTCTATCAGGCATTATGTTGCCGACCGTTATCCCGAGCGCTGTTCCGCTCGCCCAGCCAAGTGAGGCTATAAGCGTCGCTCCGTAGGGGTAATACGGGTTAAGATATCCTTTTTTTGCGATGGATATGCCGAAAAGCTCGTCGGTAACGGTAGTTGCAAGAAGAAATCTGTGACCGTAATGCATATTCGGATCTATTTTCTGGCTGAGAGCACTGCTCATGAGCAGATATCGTGCATTCGTAATGAGCGTTGCCACAGCTATCTGAAAATACGCCGCATCTGCCGCAATGTTGCGCAGTCCTATGTATTCGCCTGCCGACGCCCTGTTAAGAAAGCTCATAATAAAGCCCTGGAGAGCGTTCAGACCGACGGCTTTTGCCTGAACTCCGAGTGCGAACGCCACTGCCATATATCCGAGCGCTATCGGCATTCCGTCTTTCAGACCGTATATAAATTCTTTTCTGTCCCTTTTGTTTTTCAAACAATACGATGTTGCAGTTTTGTCCATGTCTAAGCTCCTTTTACATAACATTATAATACCGCTAATTGCTTTTGTAAAGACATTTTGCATTTTTCATTGTATTTACCAAGAGAAAGAACGATTTTTGCAAAAATGACAAAGCGGCGCTGTTAATGTATAATTTATTCGTTGCGGGTGATTCATAAAGAAGCCTGCGACGTATATACGGACAGGTATCGAAGTGGTCATAACGGCCCTGACTCGAAATCAGGTAGTCCTCACGGGCTCGTGGGTTCGAATCCCACCCTGTCCGCCAAAAAGCCCTGAAAGCATTGCGCTTTCGGGGCTTTACTCATATTTTATTCAAAATTTGTCAGCTGTTCTTGTGCGGCACATTGGATGCATTCTCGCAAAGCCTAAATTAAATATTTTTCCGCTTCCTCCACAAATGCCTTCAGTGCTTTGTCTTTTTCGTCAAAGATAGTGCAGCCTGCCGCCTTTTTGTGCCCTCCGCCGTTGAAGGTAGCACAGAGAAGCGATACGTCCGTGTCTGCGTTTGCGCGGACGGAAAATCTATATCCGATTTTGCCGTCATAATCCTTTTCACGCATCATAACGCCTATCTGTACGCCTTCTATC
>CAJOMW010000058.1 GCA_905235695.1 uncultured Clostridia bacterium
ATGACTCCTTTTTCTAATGTTTTTCTGCTTATTAAACATTATATCATATTTGGAGTTCATTTTCCTTTTTATTTGTCACCCATCAATTGTATCACAACAACTGTCTGGCCGAAATCAAGGGAGGAATTCTTCAAATATATATCTGACAGCAATGTGGCTGAGTTTATTCTCTGAAATCAAACAAACTGCTCGGCTTTACGTTCAAGACATCGCATAGTTTAAAGATAACGTCCAAGGAAACGCCGACGGTCGCAAGCTCGATCGCGCTCATGTGACTGCGGTCAATGTCAAGCTTCTCTGCAAGCTCCATTTGAGTATATCCCCTGCTCTTCCTGTAAAACGCCACATTCAGCCCAAGTTGCCTGTAATGCTTTTCATAGGTTTTATCCATATCTATCACTCCCATACTATTTTACGTTGTTTTTTAGATAGTATGAACCTTGTAAAACAAGTATTTTGACTATTGACAAAAGTCATTAATAGTGATAGAATATATGTGTTCAAAAAAATATTGTCAGGAGGAATATTTATGCTAAGCGGAAAGACTAAGGGAATAGTAGCGGGAATAATTATCGGCGCAACACTCAGTGTCGGGATAACCGGCGCTGTTTCTACAAGAAATCTCTATGACGTTATAACGGATGGAGTCAAGATCGTTGTGGACGGCAAAGAGTTGCACCCGACAGACGTAAACGGCAAGACGGTCGAGCCTTTTATATATAACGGTACTACATATCTGCCGGTTCGTGCCGTTGCAAATGCAATGAACAAAGCAGTCTCATGGGACGGTGAGAACTTCACGGTTTATCTTGGGGATATGGAAGGAAAGCTCACATACCCAACGATTGAGCTTGAAAAGATGACGAGTATTGCGGAAAGCCCTTACACAACAAAAGAATTGACGGATAATTATGAAAACAATTATTCCCGTGCTATTAGTAATGATTATCACCAATCACTTGAATATTTGCTCAATATGAAGTATTCTCGTTTCAAGGGAACTTTATATGTACCAGAAGGTGTTAACTCAGATTCCTCATGCTATCTGACTATAGAAGCTGATGGTAAGACCATTTACACGTCACCCAAAATGACAAAATCTTCCCGTCCCGTTGATATTGATGTTTCAGTAAGAGGCTGCAACGACATAAAAATATACTTCAGCAATAATTCATCCAAACATGGTGGCATAACAACTTGCCTTGCAGACGCCGGCTTCTATCAATAATCACCATATAATCAACAAATGCGGCTCTTTCGAGCCGCATTTACTTATTTACTTATCTCTTTTATCTGTCTTCTCTGAAATATGCAAGTCCAAGGCTTGCCGGAGGCTGCTGCTCGGGCTTTTTCTTCAGGCTCGAGACTATGAGCACTATCAGCGTTACCACATACGGAAGCATCTTGAACAGCTCCTGCGTGCTTCTTCCGAGCCCCGGAATGTAGAGGTACATCCAGTACAGAACGCCGAAGAGATAAGCGCCCCATATAGAGTTTACCGTCTTCCACGTAGCGAATATGACGAGCGCAAGTGCGAGCCAGCCGAGGCTTTCGAGCTTGCCATCGTTTGCCCATGTGCCCTTTATGTAGTCCATTACATAGTAAAGTCCGCCAAGTCCCGATATTCCTGCGCCAATGCAGGTGGCAAGGTACTTATACTTTGTTACGTTTATGCCGGCCGCATCCGCCGTTGCAGGGTTTTCTCCGACTGATCTGAGGGCAAGTCCCTTGCCCGTGCGGTTAAGGAAATACTGAACTATTACAGCAAGCGCTATCGCAAGGTAAACGAGAAATCCGTAGGATAAGAACACCTTTCCGAAATCGCCGAATGACGTTGCAAACGGAAGCGTCGTGCGGAAGGCTTCGCTCGTAGTCTTGACGGAGATCTGTCCTACGCCGCCGGCGAGCTTGTTGAGGTATCCGCCGTAGAAGTTTGCGATTCCCGAGCCGAATATCGTTATCGTAAGACCGGTAACGTTCTGATTCGCTCTGAGGGTTATCGTCAGAAAGCTGTATATGAGTCCGCCGAGTGCCGACGCCGCAAACGAGCACACAAGCGCTATTACGATGCACAATATCTTATTTGGATTTTCAACGCTCGACTCGTAGAAGAACGTTCCGATAAGTCCCGCTATTCCTCCGAGGTACATTATACCCGGAACACCGAGGTTGAGGTTTCCCGCTTTTTCAGTGATTATCTCGCCGATACATCCGAATAAGATGACCGTTCCGAAAACTATGGCGGACTGGAGAAGCTGTATTATTTGAGCCATATATATGACCGTCCTTTCGCAAAATCCGTTTATTCTGTGACCTTATTATCTTCGTGGGCGTGCTTATGACGGAAAACAAGCCTGTAATTTACGAAGAACTCGCTTCCGAGAATGAAGAACAGAATTATTCCCTTCAGGATATCGGCGACGTTGTCGTTTATGCCGAGCTTTGAGAAGTCGGAAACTATCTGCTTTGCGCCCTGGTCGAGGAAGACTATAAGAGTCGATATTAGTATCATTGTGAGCGTGTTGAACTTTGCGAGCCACGCTATTATTATCGCCGTAAAGCCGCGGCCGCCGGCGGTGTTCGTGGAAATGGTGTGCGATGCTCCGGAAACGCCTATAAAGCCTGCAATTCCGCAGAGGGCACCGGATATCGCCATCGTCCTTATGATTACCTTTTTGACGTTTATACCGGCATATCTCGCCGTATTTTCCGATTCTCCGACGACTGCTATCTCATATCCCTGCTTGCTGAATTTGAGGTACAGGAACACGATTATCGTCAGCGCAAGGACGATTATGACATTCAGCATATACTCTTTTCCGAAGAGCGACGGGAACCAGCCTGCCTTTGTCGTTTTATTTATGATGCCGACCGTATTCGAGCCGTAGGGGTTTTCCCATTTTGCTACGAAATACGACGTGAGCTGTATGGCTATATAGTTCATCATAAGTGTAAAGAGCGTCTCATTGGTGTTCCAATTTGCCTTGAATAGAGCCGGGATAAGTCCCCAGACAGCGCCTGCGACAATGCTTGCAAGCACCATTACGAGGAACAGAAGCGGAGTGGAGAGCGTATCGCCGAGGTATATCATGCACGCCGCCGTCGCTATACCGCCTACCAGCACCTGTCCTTCAGCGCCTATATTCCAGAATCGCATCTTGAATGCCGGAGCGAGAGCTACCGATATACATAGCAGGAACGCCACTTCTTTTACTGTGCTCCAAAGTCTTCTCGACGTGCCGAACGCACCGAGAAACATCGACTTGTACACTTCTATCGGATTGAGGTTTGTTATCGAGTAAATAACTATTGCGTTTATGAGCAGTGCTATAATAACGGCTATTATTCTTACTCCCCATGACTTAAAACGGGATATATTCGTGCGTTTTGCTATCCTTACGAGAGGGATCTTCGCGTTTGTCTTTACTTCTTTAGTCATTTGCCGCGTCTCCTTTCCCGTCATTGTCTTTCTTTGCAATATGCGTCATCATAAGTCCCACCTGCTCTTTTGTCGTGCTTCTCGCATCGACTATGCCGTTGTTCTTTCCGGCGCACAGCACGAGTATCCTGTCGCAGAGCTCAAGCAGAACGTCGAGGTCTTCGCCGACGTATATTACCGCAACGCCCCTCTTTTTCTGCTCGTTCAGCAGACGGTATATCGTATAGGACGTATTTATGTCAAGACCTCTTACCGCATACGCCGTCATGAGAAGCGTAGGCGAAGCGGCTATCTCTCTGCCGACCAGAACCTTCTGCACATTGCCGCCCGAGAGCTTTCTTACGGGCGTCGAAACGCCGGGGGTTACGACTTCAAGGTCTTTTATTATCTTCTCGGCAAGCGCCTTAGGCTTGCCCTTGCTTGTGACAAAGGGAACTCCGCCGTAATAGGTCTTGAGCATCATGTTTTCCGTCATTCCCATGCCGCCTACAAGTCCCATTCCGAGTCTGTCCTCGGGGACAAACGAGAGCGAAACTCCGAGATTTCTTATCGCCTTTACGCTCTTTCCTATAAGTGACGTGGGCTTCATATCTTCGGGAGAGTAGTAGGTTATCTCGCTGTTCTCGGAAACCGGCTGAAGTCCGGCTATCGCCTCGAGAAGCTCCTTCTGACCGCTTCCGGCAATGCCTGCTATGCCGAGTATCTCGCCGCCGTAGGCTTCAAACGAAACATCGTCGAGCACCTTTACGCCGTCCTTGCGGTAGCAGGTGACGTTCTTCACTTCAAGGCGCTTCTTGGTGTTCTGCGGCTCAGGTCTGTCTATGTCGAGAGTGACCTTTTTGCCCACCATCATCTCGGTAAGGGAGATTTCCGTTGCGTCCTTCGTTTCGACCGAGCCTATATACTCGCCCTTTCTGAGAACCGCAACTCTGTCTGAAACCGCCAGCACCTCATGGAGCTTATGGGTTATGATTATGACGGACTTTCCGTCCTTCTTCATGTTCTTTATGACCTCAAACAGCTTGTCTGTCTCCTGAGGGGTGAGAACGGCCGTCGGCTCATCGAGTATGAGTATGCTCGCGCCGCGGTACAGCACCTTTATTATCTCGAGCGTCTGCTTTTCGGATACGGACATCTCGTAGACCTTCTTCATCGGATCTATGACAAAGCCGTACTTTTGGCATATTTCCCGCACCTTTGCCGCCGTGCGCTTTATGCTGTACTTTTCCTTTTCGTTAAGGCCGAGAACGACATTTTCAGCCGCCGTCAGCACGTCTACGAGCTTAAAGTGCTGGTGTATCATGCCGATACCGAGATCTAACGCATCTTTAGGCGAATTTATCGTTACGAGATTTCCGTCTATGTATATCTCTCCTTCGTCGGGATAATAGATACCCGAGAGCATATTCATAAGCGTCGTTTTCCCGCTTCCGTTTTCGCCGAGCAGCGAAAGTATCTCGCCGCGTCTGACTTCGAGGTTTGCTTTTTTGTTCGCAACGATGGTACCAAACGTCTTGGTTATGCCCACCATGCGTACGGCAACATTATTGTCCATATTCTGCCCGTCCTTTTCGTAGACTGTCTTTTTGGAAATTTTCTTATAAAACACAAATTTCCTGCATGGGACAAGCCCTATGCAGGTCCGCTTGCTTTTCTGAAAACACGCATTTTTCGCCGTCCTCAGAAAAAGAAGCGGAAAGGGAAATCGGTCTTACCAATTTCCCCTTCCGTATATTTAATTACTTATGACAGCTCGGTTATACCGTCGATGCGGATATCGAACGCAGGAGCGCTGCGAACGTTTTCAGCGTCGGATTCGTGGAAGTAACCGTCCGAGATGAGCTCAACACCGTCGAGACCGAATGAGCTCGTGTAGGAGTCGAGGTGCTCGCCGCCTACGGTGAACGTGTCGGTATCGAATACCTTAAGCTCGCCTGCCTTTATGGCTTCGATTGCTTCTTCAACCCTTTCGGCAGTTCCTTCTGCGCAGGAAGCGCCGAGTTCTGTTATTGCAACAGCGTCGGTCTCATAACCTTCCGCCCAGTTGGTAGCTATCTTTTCGCCCTTGATAGCCTGAGTAAGTGCGTAGGTGTAATATACAGACCAGTTGTTTGTTGCAGAGGTGAGTGCTGCGTCGGGAGCAACGCTGAGCATATCTACGTTGTAGCCAACGGAGTAAGCGACTGTTCCCTTTTCGAGAGCTGCCTGAATTGCGCTCGGAGCGCCGGTGGAGTCTGCGTGCTGACCGATTATAGCGCAGCCGTTAGCCATGAGTGCTTCTGCTGCAGCACCTTCCTTGGTTATATCAAACCAGGAGTTGGTGTAAACGACCTGCATTGCAACTTCAGGTACAACAGACTTTATTCCAAGGAAGAAAGCGGTGTAACCGGAAACAACCTCTGCATAAGGATATGCGCCGACATAACCTATCTTTGCATTTCCGTCTTCGTCAAAGTTTTCTGCGGAGAGAGCGCCTGCTTCGATAAGCTCAGCGAGCTTCATGCCTGCAACTACGCCGGATATGTATCTGGACTCATAAACCTTTGTAAATGCGTTGCTGAAGTTGTCAAGTCCGCTGTCCTTTGCGGTGTCGCCGGTCATAGCAACGAAATTGACGTCCGGAACGTCTGCCGCTGCCTGTTCTATAAAGGACTGATGGCCGTAGCTGTTGGAAAATACGTAAGTGCATCCCTGGTCTGCAAGGTCAAGAGCTGCTTCGTAGCAGGTCTCGTCCTCGGGAACGGAGTACTTCCAGATTATCTGCTCATCAGCTATACCGAGAGCCTTTGCGGCTTTCTGTATGCCTTCGATGTGAGCGTAGGTGTAGCCTTCGTTGTCATCTCCAACGAGGATAACACCTATCTTGAGGTCGCCGGGAACGGGTTCAACATCCTCATCTGCGGGAGCATTTGCGTTCTCTTCAACGTTTTCGTCTGCGGGAGCGTTTGTGTCGTCGACAACGGGTGTCTTGGTGCAGGCTGCAAAAGCCGCTACCATAACGACTGCCAAAATTACTGCGAGTAATTTTTTCATT
>CAJOMW010000059.1 GCA_905235695.1 uncultured Clostridia bacterium
AAACGCACTTCTGCTGCTATAAATCATATAACGTAGTCGTTTGAATAGCGTTCTCTCTGCATATCGAGAATGTCCTGAAGCGTTATGCCGTCAAGATAATCCGTTATTACCTTATATAGCCCCTGCCATACCGGAAGAGTGGCGCAGATATTGCTTCTGCTGCACTGTATAGGATCCTGATCAAGGCAGGCGACCGGCGCAAGACTGCCCTCCGTAAGGCGAAGGATCATGCCGACGGTATACTTGCTCGGCGGATTTGCAAGCTTATATCCGCCCTGAAAACCGCGGTTGGTCTGTAAAATGTTGGACTTGTTGAG
Source organism: uncultured Clostridia bacterium (assembly GCA_905235695.1). Lineage (GTDB taxonomy): Bacteria > Bacillota > Clostridia > Oscillospirales > CAG-382 > UMGS882. The sequence continues at coordinate 318 of CAJOMW010000059.1, forward strand.
GATAGGTACTATCTGCTCGAGGTATTTTTTGGATATTTCCTGGCGCTCGGCTATATCTTTGAGCGCAATATATCCTTCGTTTTCGTGTTCGGCGAGGTCAAGAAGCATACGCAGAGCATATCTGCCTTTTGTAGATATTTTCATTTTCTTCTCCATTTCGATTTTATATGTCTATAATACCATATAATTAGTAGGTTTTCAAGATAAAAATCAAAAATTTATGCATATTTTTAAAAGTCCTTTTTATTGTACACGTAATAATGTAAATTATCACTGTACGAAAAGGAGATGGTAAAATGTATATGGAAAACGAGAAATTTTCAAGCGTATTCGGCGACAGTTTTGTAACCGTAACGGGTATAAGTCACTATTACGGCAGCCGCCCGTTTGCGGTGGGGACACTTATAAGGTGCATAAAAGAGCCTGACAACGACTACGACTGCTTCGCAATAAAGTGCTGTCTTCCGTACATTGGCACAGTTGGATATATAGCAAACAGCGAAAATACCGTAGCCGGAGGAACGTTGAGCGCCGAAACGATATATTACTCTGTCCCGGATTCATTTTTCGCAAGAATTATGTTTACACTGTCAGGTCAAGTTATATGCAGAGCCGAGCTGTACAATACAGAGCAGCTCGAAAGGGAATATCTCTATCAGGCGATAGAGGAAGACAATAAGATATTGTGCATAAAGTAAAAACAGGGCGCACGGGAAAATAACCCGTGCGCTTATATTAAAATTTAGGATTAAGGTAAAAAAACCCTGAAGAGAATTTTTTTGGCAAGTTTGTGCGAAAAAGATGGAATTGCGGTTTTGGTAGATGGATTGGAACTATTGAAGGAGTAATGAATAATGAATACTGAAAACTGAAAAATGAAGAATACAAAGGAAAAATCCCGTCACTTGCGTGACAGGATTTTAGCTTTGGCGGAGAAGGAGGGATTCGAACCCTCGAACCGCTTCTGACGGTTACACGATTTCCAGTCGTGCGCGCTCGACCAGCTACGCGACTTCTCCGAACAAAATATTATTCAATTCTGCCGCTTCCGCAACAGCTTTTATATTATATCACGCGAATTTTGATTTGTCAACCGTTATTTTTACATTTTGGCGAGCAAAAATCACAAATTTAATTTTCAGTTAACAAAATACAGGTGCATAAATGCTAAAATATAGGAAAATGACGATATAAGGTGAAAAAGTGACTAATAAATTCATTATTCAGGGAACCTACTCCGGCATGAAGCTGGGAGTGTACGCAAGAAGTGTTCTCGGTTACTCCGCAAAGCTGCTCAAGGATATAAAATACAACGGCAGAATAACCGTAAACGGCGCCGACGTCTTCACCAATTACCTTCTGAAAGAAGGCGACGTACTCGAGCTCACTGCGCCAAAATATGCTTCGGAAAATATTGAGCCGGTAAATATTCCCCTCGATATAATCTACGAGGACGACGACCTGCTTGCCGTAAACAAGCCATATAATATGCCGGTGCACCCATCTATAAGGCACAGAGACGATACGCTTGCAAACGCCGTTATGTATTATTATAAAGACGAGCTGTTTACATACAGAGTTCTTACAAGGCTTGATATAGATACAACGGGAGTGGTAATAATAGCAAAAAATGCGCACGCCGCAAACCGCTTTTCGTTCAGTGAGCCTATGAAAAAATATATTGCCGTTTGTGTTGGAGCTCCGGCAAAGCCGGAAGGGGAGATATGTGCGCCAATAGTGAGAGATGAAGGCATTATAAAGCGTCGTATAGATGAAAACGGAAAATACGCTCTGACAAAATACAGAGTTATCGGCGAAAATAACGGCTTGTCGCTTGTCGAGGCGTGTCCGGTGACGGGGCGTACTCACCAGATAAGACTGCACCTCTCGTATATAGGCTGTCCCGTATACGGCGATTTCCTCTACGGCACGGAGATACCGGGCGAGCGCACCAGGCTGCACTGCCTCGGCGTATATTTCAATCACCCGATAACAGGCGCAAAAACGGCTATTGAAACGGGTTTTCCGAAGGATTTTGAATTTGCTTTCGATTGCCTGAAATAACGGATATGTGAATATAAAGTTGTAATTTTTGCCGAAAATGCCTTGATTTTTATTTTCAAATCGGGTATACTTGTAAATGTATAAATTTTCATACTTACGCCGAAAGGATATTGGCTGAAAGGATGATTTACTATGAAGAAAAATTTGGTCGTAATAGGTTACGGCGGAATGGGCACCTGGCACACTCAGCACGCACTTAAAAGCGATGTTGTGGAGCTTGTGGGAATATACGATATAGACGATAAAAAGAACGCTCTTGCAAGAGAGAGAGGAATATTCGCTTATGATTCTCTCGATGCAGTCCTCAGCGACAAAAAGGTTGATATGGTCACCGTTGCCGTGCCTAACGACTCTCATAAAGAAATAGTTATAAAGGCTCTTAACGCAGGAAAGAACGTGCTCTGCGAAAAGCCCGTCTCAATGAATTCAAAAGAGCTTGAAGAGATGATAGAAGCGGCAAACAAGAACGGCAAGATATTCTCCGTGCATCAGAATCGCCGCTTTGACGTGGATTTTCTTGCAATGAAGCAGATAAAGACGTCGGGCGAGCTCGGAGAGCTTATAAATATCGAATCGAGAATACACGGCTCGCGCGGTATTCCTTCCGACTGGAGAGGCGAAAAAGCTCACGGCGGCGGAATGGTGCTTGACTGGGGCGTTCATCTCATAGACCAGGTTCTTCAGATATTCGACGAGAAGATAGAGAGAATATACTGCACCTTTGACCATATAACGAATAAAGAAGTAGACGATGGCTTTAAGCTCACCATATACTTTGAAGGCGGAAAAAGTGCGTTTATAGAAGTCGGCACATACAATTTTATCGCAATGCCGAGATTCTATCTAAGAGCGGAAAAGGGCTCTGCCATAATTATGGATTGGCGCGAGAACTGCAAGGTCGCAAAATGCAAGTACTGGCATGAGAGCGAAGTAATTCCCGTTCAGACCGCCGCAGGACTCACAAAGACCATGGCTCCGCGCGACAGCATAACAATGGACGAATATGAGCTTGACAAACCCGTATCCGACGTTCACGACTATTACAGGAACTTCTGCGGTGCGATAGACGGCACCTGCACGCAGATGGTGACACATAAACAGATGATGAGAGTAATGAAGGTCATGGAAGCCTGCTTTGAATCCGAAAAGAAGAAGCAGGTCGTGGAGTTTGACGACAATTTTTAAAATAATCGGGCAATTAACAAAACTCCCTGCATATAATTGTGCAGGGAGTTGATTATTTGAATAAATCTCGCACTTATCTCACAAAGCTGAATGCCAAAGCATCCGTAATCAACAGAATAATAACGCTTATATGCAATTTTACGGTGCGGAGTGTGTTCATAAAGGTTCTCGGCAACGAATATCTGGGGCTCGGCGGAATGTTCGGGAACGTATTCAGCGTTCTTTCGCTTTGCGAGCTGGGCTTTGGAGAGGCGGCGTTTCAATCGCTTTACAAGCCGATAGCCGAGGGAAATGAGCGGCAGATATCCGCAATAGTATCCTACTATGCGAAGATATACAGATATATTTCACTTGTAACTCTGTCGCTTTCCGTCGCACTTTTGCCGTTACTGCCGCATTTATTTAAGGATATTACAAATATCGGGAATTACAGGCTCATATATCTTCTTTTCGTCGTACACCAGATACTTTCATACCACTTTGCCCCAAAAAGGGCGCTTGTAATGTGCGATCAGAGAATGTATGCAATTATGGCTATCAGGACGGTTGGAACGGTCGTACTAAGCGCTTTGCAGATATTCACACTGCTCAGGACAGGAAATTATCTCATATATATACTGCTAAGAATATTCATTTCCGCTTTGGACGGCATTGCCGTATCTCGGTATGCCGGGAGAACTTACGGATTTCTCTCGTATTACAAAAAAAGCGAGGTATCAAAGGAGTACAAAGACGGCGTTTGGGGCAACACTCGCTCCCTCATACTCCACAGGATTGGCGGAGTAATAAACACGTCTACCGACAGCATTTTGATTTCATCACGCCTCGGGCTTTCGAGCATGGGCATTTTCTCGAACTATTCGCTCATTATAAACTCTATCGGCTCTTTTATAAGCCTTGCCGTCAATTCAGCGTCGGCAAGCGTTGGCAACCTCGGTGCTACGGCTTCCGCAAAAAAGAGCGAAAGAGTTCTGAGAAATATATGCTTTGCAAATTTTGTGCTGATGACGTGCTGTTCTGCTGTCCTGCTCTCACTGATAAATCCCATAATTACACTGTGGATAGGCGAAGATATGTGCTTCAGTATGCCGGAGACCGCAGTAATAATCGCCTGCTTTTACGCATCGTATATACGCGACCCGGTACAGATATTCATAAAGAATTACGGCGTTTTCAGAAGCACGCGCTTTATATACCTTGCAAGGGGAATATTAAATGTTATCTATTATTTTCGTCGATAGGTTCGGTGTTACCGGTGTATTTGCCGGAACGCTCGCATCGACTATGCTCATTGCTTTTCCCCTCGAGCCGTATATGCTCTTCAGACACGGATTCAATCTAAGCCCTGCCGGATTTTTAAAGACGTATACCGGATACGTGCTCGTCAGCACTGTCGTTTGCGCTCTTTCTTATTTTTGCACCGCTGGTATGCCGAGCGAAAATATATTTGAAATAGCAGTTCGCGGTATTTGTGTTTTGCTGATATCGAGCGCAGTTCTTATCTGTATGTATTTCAGGACTGAAGAACTGAGCGCTCTGAGAAAGCTGATTTTCAGGAGCAAGGCTGTAAGCCGCACATAATAAATCGCTCTCTTTATGCGGTTTAATGTAAAAATGTATTGAAATATTCACACAAATGTATTATAATAGTAAATCATAACATAACATAACATAAAAGGGAAAAAGAATATGAAAATTATTATCACAGGCTGCGGAAAAATAGGGACGACCATTACGTCTTGTCTCGCTTCGGAAGGTCACGACCTCGTATGTATAGACGACGACGCAGAAGTCGTAAACGAAATAGTAAATATATATGACGTCATGGGCGTATGCGGCAACGGAGCTGACAGCGACACTCTAACGGAAGCGGGGGTTGAAAGCGCTGAGCTGTTTATTGCAGTGACCGGCTCGGACGAGCTGAATATGCTGAGCTGCTTTATAGCTCGCCGAATGGGCGCAAAGCACACGATAGCCCGTATAAGAAATCCCGAATATAACGACGAAAAGGGGCTCGGACTAATGCGCCGCGAGCTTCATCTTTCCATGGCTATAAATCCAGATCTTATGGCGGCAAAAGAGCTCGAAAATATTCTCAAGTTCCCGAGCGCCGTAAACGTTGAGATCTTCTCCGGGCGCAATTTTGAAATGGTACAAATTCGTCTCAAGCCTAATTCGGCTCTTGACGGAATGAGCCTTTCCGAGATGCGCAAAAAATACGATGCAAAGTTTCTTGTCTGTGTCGTACAGCGCGAAGACGAGGTATTTATTCCGGACGGAAGCTTTGTGCTAAAAAGCGGTGACAAGATAGGTCTTACCGCATCTCCGTCAGAGATACAAAAGCTCCTGAAAATGCTCGGGATCCTTCAGAAGCAGGCAAGAAACGTTATGATCCTCGGCGCAAGCAGAACGGCTTTCTACCTTGCAAAGCGGCTTCTTCTCGTCGGTAATACAGTAAAGATAATAGAAAAGGACAAGCAGAAATGCGCTGAATTTTCAAATCTTCTGCCGGGAGCTATGGTTATATGCGGAGACGGCGCCTCGCAGGAGCTTCTTCTCGAAGAGGGACTTGAAACGACGGATGCTTTTGTTGCTCTTACCGGTATGGATGAAGAGAATATCCTTATATCTATTTTCGCATCTACAAAGAACGTTCCGAAGGTCATTGCAAAGGTCAACAGAAACGAGCTTGCTTCAATGGCGGAGGATCTCGGACTTGACTGCATAGTCTCACCTAAAAAGATAATCTCTGACATTGTGACGAGATATGCAAGAGCGCTTGAAAATACCATCGGAAGCAACGTTGAAAATCTGTATAAGATAATGGACGGCAAGGCGGAGGTGCTCGAGTTCTCCGTTCAAAGCGACTTTGAATATGTAAATATACCCCTAAAAGATATGCATCTGAAATCAAATATCCTGATTGCCGGAATACTGCGCGGTAAAAAGATTATAATTCCTGCCGGCGATGACGTAATAATGCCGGGTGACAACGTAATAGTCCTTGCGGCAGGGGGCAGAATGCAGGATCTTTTGGACATCATAAAATAATTTACTGAAAAGGCGGATCATCTCGTAAAATGAATTTGAAAATGGTCTTTAACACCGTAGGACGCATGATTTTCTTAGAGGCGGCACTGCTGGTTCTTCCTCTGATAGTAGCGCTAATATACGGCGAGGGAAGCATAGCGATCTCTTATCTCATAACGATACTCATAGCGCTTGCGGTTGGATCGGTTCTTAAATTTGCCGTAAAGCCAAAGAGCCAGGTCATATACGCAAAAGAGGGCTTTGCCATAGTTGCGCTCGTCTGGCTGTTCATATCTCTGATAGGAACGGTTCCATTCGTCATAAGCAAAGAGATACCTAATTTTATCGACGCTTTCTTTGAGACGGTCAGCGGATTTACAACCACCGGCGCATCAATAATAGATGATTTATCGGTGCTTTCTCACGCTAATCTCTTTTGGCGCAGCTTTACCCACTGGATGGGCGGCATGGGAGTGCTCGTATTCGTCATGGCATTCATGCCGAATATTGCCGACCGCTCTATACACATAATGCGCGCTGAAATGCCGGGACCTGTAGTCGGCAAACTCGTGCCAAAGGTCAAGGATACGGCAAAAATACTGTATCTCATTTACATCGCGCTGACGGCACTTGAAGCGATACTGCTTATGTGCGGAGGAATGACGGTATTTGAAAGCCTCGTACACGCCTTCGGAACGGCCGGTACGGGCGGATTCGGAATAAGAGCAGACAGCATTGGTTCATACAGCCCGTATATACAGTGGGTTATAGCTTCGTTCATGCTCCTATTCGGCATAAACTTCAATCTCTATTACCTGATACTTGTGCGCCGCATAAAGAGCGTTTTAAAGAGCACGGAGCTTTGGTGCTACGTTGCAATAGTAATTTTCGCTTCCGCCATAATCGCCTCAAATGTCTTCAGCATTTACAATAATTTCCCCGATACTATAAGAAACTCTGTCTTCCAGGTAGCGGCAATAATCACGACGACAGGATTTTCAACGGTGGATTTCAATACGTGGCCTGAGCTTTCAAAAGGAATACTCTTTGTGCTGATGTTCATTGGCGGATGCGCCGGCTCGACTGCGGGCGGACTGAAGCTTTCAAGGGCGATACTTCTCTTTAAGCAGAGCTTACGTGAATTTAAGCGCCTTCTTCACCCGAGATCCGTAAACGCAGTGCGCATGGAGGGCAAGCCTGTGGACGAGTCTACACTTTCAAGCGTGAGTACCTATTTCGGACTGTATATGATATGTATACTCTCGGTCTTTCTGCTGCTTAGCTTTGAGCCGTTTGGACTTGAGACGAATTTCAGTGCGGCGGTGTCGTGTTTTAACAACGTAGGACCGGGCTTTGGTAAGGTAGGGCCTTTTGACGGTTATTCGATTTATTCGGGCTTTTCAAAAATAGTGCTTTCGGTGGCAATGCTGCTTGGCAGACTTGAAATATATCCGCTGCTTCTCGTTTTTAACCCGGCAACGTGGTCGAAGAACAAATAATCCTATCTGTTGCTTCGCCTGACCGGTTTTGCAGTGCGAGCGGCTGAATTTGACGGACTGCACCGCAGATTTTTGAATGTACGGGAGGGTACAGGAAATGTACAAACAGGAACGATTTGCCTCAATTGGCGAGACGGAGCAGTGTATGTATCAGGTGTCCACACTGCAAGCGTTGGCTATGGGCTATACCAAAGCCGTGATTACCGTGAAAGAGCTGCTGAAGCACGGGGACACGGGTCTTGGCACTTTTGAGAATGTGGATGGCGAAATGATTGTTGCGGACGGCGCCTGCTACTGCGCAATGGCAGACGGAACCGTGACGCTGTCGTCACCTGAAACCGGCGTGCCATTCTCATCTGTTTCCCATCTCGGCGGCATGCGTAGATTTCAGCTTGATGCGGTTCCGGATATCGAAACGCTTAAAGAGATGCTGACACTGCGCATTGATGAGTGGTTCGGACTCAACAGTATGCACATGGTACGCATTGACGGTTCTTTTCGGCGGGTTTGCGCCCGGTCGGAGTCCGGACAGCGCACCCAGCACATCACACTGAAAGAGATGCTGCAAAATAACCAGAGGGACTTTATCTTTGACAATATAGACGGCACGTTGGTCTGCGTTTACTATCCGGATTACATGGACGGTATCAATGCTCCGGGCTGGCACCTGCATTTTCTGTCCGCTGATAGAAAGCGGGGCGGTCATGTGTTCGATCTCAGCCTTCGCAGCGGTCAGGCACAAATGGACAAAATCAGCCGCATCGAGATTCAGCTTCCGTATTCACCCGCATTTGACACCTATTCGCTCAAAAATGCCTCGCAGGAGGAGATCCGCCAGGTGGAGCAGGGCGGAAAAGCCTGAGCAGGAGTAACTGCTTAGGTTCTCGGTATAATTGGGACAGGATAGATGTGCCGATAATTTTTTGCGGCACTTTATTTGCATGATACTTTTTAATAATAAATCGGAGAGGCTGTGTGCCTCTCCGATCTCATTTTGTTGAAAAAATATGTTTTTCTACCAGTTTTTACTCTGCGTCCGCGAAAAACTCATCAGCGTCTATCTTGGTCTTTGCGTCAAAGCACTGCTTATAGCAGGAGTTGCAGAGAACGACTTCGCCATCCTTATAGGAATGCTTGTCGGAGCAGCTCTTTTCGCACATATTGCACTGGCGCGAACCGCAGGATGCGAGGGCGAGGGCTACCGTTATTGCGGAAAGCGCGCAAATAATTACTTTTTTCATGATACTTATGCTCCTTTTGAATGTTACATGTGTTATATTTTCTATATTATAACACGGATTTCACAGATATGTCAATACTTATATTCTACCCAAAGAACGCTTTATCCTTATGTGTGCATACGGACAGCACCATTCCTATTGCTATGTAAGAGCTGAGAGCGGACGAGCCTCCGTAGCTGATAAAGGGAAGTGTTATGCCTATTACCGGCATTACTCCGAGGCACATTCCGACGTTCTCCACTATCTGAATGACGAACATTGCCGCAACGCCCGTACATATAAAGCAGCCAAGCGGATTTTCGCATCTGATGGCAATTTGTATTATCTTTATTATCAGAAATATGTAAAGAAGCAGTACGGCGGCGCCCCCGATAAAGCCAAATTCCTCGCATATCGTTGAAAATATCATATCAGTATGTTTCGCAACAAAATTGCTCTGGGTTATTTCTCCCTTTGTAAATCCGCTTCCGGTGAGCCCTCCGAGCCGTATTGCCGTCATTCCGCGCAGAGTCTGATATCTTATTCCGACGCCCTCAGGGTCTATCGAGCTGTCGAACAGCACGAGTATTCTCTGCTGCTGGAAGGGGTTCAGCTTTTCCCATATAAACGGCGACGCAACGACTGTTGCTGCAAGTCCGGCAATGAAGTACCATATATTCAGATTTGCCGCAAAACACATCACGATAAATATAAAAAAGAATATCGTGACCGTTCCGAGGTCCTTCTGAAGCAGCGTGAGACCTATTATAAGTATAGCATGAAGGAAGAGCGTCATTGCAGTGAACAACTTGTTTATTCTGTCCCTCACGAAATACAGATGTGCCGCAAATGAGTATATAAAGAGTATTTTTGCAAATTCGGACGGCTGTATCTTTATAAAGCCGAGGTTTATCCAGTTGGCGTTTGTCTCGTTTGTAACGCCCTCTCCGAAAAAGAACGTAAACAGCAGCAGTGCGGCGTTTATAAGAATAACAATTCTGTACTTGTTGGCAAACTGCCTGTAATCGAGAAATGACATAAAGGCAATTATTGCAAGACCGGCTACCGCAGCGGCTATCTGAATTATAATATATCTTTTCGAGGAATATGTAAGAGTTGCGCTGTAAACGGTGAAGATGCCGAGAAACGACAGAATGGCAACGATCAGGACAAACTGCTTGTCGATAAGCTCAAAATGATCCTTCAAGCGTGTTTTGATGTAGTTCTTTTTGATTTCCGCAGCGCTTTTAGGTGCGGTCGGCACAACAGGCGCAGGGCGGAGCGACAGCTTTTTCGTGGGGCGTCTCATACGCCTTATGGAAGAGTCCCCGTCGTGACTTCCGTACATTATAAGCGAGCGGCGGCGCTCTGCCTCAATAGGGGTTAGAAGTCTCTTGGAGTTTTCGGTGTTTATCTTACTTGAAGTTATGAGATTTACGCCGTAAAACTGCTGAGCCGGATCGGAGGAATTTGCTGTCTTTACAATTTTTTTTGTTGTTTTGAACTTTGAGTTTGTGTTTTCGGACATAGCTTTCCTCCTTTCCATTGCGTTTAAAATATTATACTATATTTTTTACCATGTGTAAATATAAAAAGATAAAATTTTTGTTGTAAATTTATTCGCAAGATGTTATAATTGTCGTATCAGCATACGAAAGGACGTGCCTGTGTGGACAATTATTACGATATAGAAGAGCCTAAAAAAGAAAAAGGACTCTCGGTGCGAAGAGTTCTGAGGTGGTTGGCATATCTTATAATGGCATCTGTCATAATTACGTTAATGGTCAGATGCTCTATATACATAGATGACAAGATAGTATCCGAAGTATTGCAGGACGACGTCTTTAACGCCGCCTACGAGCGCAGTCCCGAAGATTTCTCCGTCCGACAGTACGGCATGAAAAGCGCATGGGTAGCAATACGCGACGGAAGGCTTATCGAGTTCAACTATCTTTACCATATCGAAAAAGCCCGGGAGCTCCAGTTTTCCGTAAAATACAACTCCGATCTTGCGGAATATCTGAACGAAGACGGCATACCTTTCAAATTCCGCCTTATAGATAACGAAAACAACGTATACGACGACTATTTCTTTAAGCAGAAGGACAAATTCGGATATATCTATCTCAGGCTGTGCTTTCATAATATAGATTTGTCTTATGAAACAGACGGAAAAGCTCAGAGAAGAACGTATACGCTGTTTATCGACGTACTCGGAGAAGACGGAGGATATTCTGAGCTTTGCAGTTATCTGCTCGGAAATTTACAAGGATATAGACTTCAAAAAGTGACACAGGGCAGTGCATAAAAAAGATAATAACAATTACTATATCGTCAAATCATACTGATAGATATAAGCGCTCTTGCAAAATGTGTGGGCGCTTTTGATTACAGATATTCTTTTACGGCGTGAGACAGCTCTTCCTCTGTCTCAATAAGCTTCTTTGCAATGCCTTTTGCATTGTCATCAGCGTAGGTGTATTGGTTGAGATAGCGGTTAAGGGATTTAATCCCCATATTACAGCCTTCGGTTATCAGGTCGGCAACTGTATTGTCCGTCTCATGCATCCCAAGCTTTAAATCAGCCTTCATACACGACATACTTTCCGCAATGACTCCGGGCTCTTTTTCCGTTTCTCCCCGCTCCCTAAGCAGCATTGCCGTTTCGTTTTCAATGTCCGTGTGGATCGACTTGCTCTTTGTCAGCTTTTCCGCAAGATCTTCGTTTGAGACGTACTTTAAAATCCCGTCTATCGTGTCTACGCCCATTTTTGCGCCGGAGCTGCACTCTCTGAGAAGCTTTACAGTATCGTCGCTTGCTTTATTTTCCAAAATCATTATTTTCAATCCTTTTCAATTTATTCTTTTTGTTTTTAGTATGTCACCCGATAATAGTTTTTATAAAAAAACGGCAGGAACAGTTTTTACTGATCCTGCCAAAATTTGTTTTGTTTTATTATTTCATAAGCGTTGCCATAACGGCTTTTTGAGCGTGTAGCCTGTTTTCTGCTTCGTCAAATATTTCGCTTGCGTGAGCCTCAAAAACTTCCTCTGTTATTTCTTCGCCTCTGTGCGCCGGCAGACAGTGCTGTACCATGGCGTCCTTCTTTGCCTTCGCCATGAGCGCATTGCTTATCTGATAGCCGTTAAAGGCAATTTTTCTCTGTTCAATTTCGGCTTCCATGCCCATGCTCGACCAAACGTCGGTAAAGAGTGCGTCGGCATCTGTTGCGGCTTCATAAATATCGCTTGTGAGAGTGAACTTTGAGCCGTAATTCTTTGCGTAGTCGAGAACCGCAGGATCAGGTCTGTAATTGTCGGGTGTAGCGACTGCAACGTCCATACCAGCAAGCAAGCCGCCTACTATCAGAGAGTTTGCCATATTGTTTCCATCGCCTATGTAGCACATTTTTTTGCCATCAAAGCCGCCCTTGTGCTCTTTTATGGTCAGCAGGTCTGCAAGCACCTGGCATGGGTGAGCATAGTCAGTAAGTGCGTTTATAACGGGAATGGACGCATACTTTGCAAGCTCCTCAACGTCCGACTGCGCAAATGTCCTTATCATTATTCCGTCGAGATACCTCGAAAGCACACGCGCCGTGTCGCGTATCGGCTCGCCTCTGCCGAGCTGAGTCTCTTTTGAGGAGAGAAACAGTCCGTATCCGCCGAGCTGATAAATTCCCGTTTCAAAAGAAACTCTCGTTCTTGTTGACGATTTTTCAAATATCATTCCGAGCGTTTTTCCCTTGAGAATGTCGTGGGGGATACCGTTCTTTCTCTCATATTTCAGCTTTTCGGCAAGCTCTAAAAGCTCAAAAAGCTCGTCTCCGGTAAGATCGGACATTTTAAGAAAATCTTTATTCAACATTTATATTAAATCTCCTTTACGCGAGTACTTTTTTAAGTATTTTAAGTCCTGTATCTATCTC
>CAJOMW010000060.1:0-6410 GCA_905235695.1 uncultured Clostridia bacterium
CGACGGTGCCATGCCCGGTTTTACTGCCCTTACAACGGGCTACGTAAAAGCGTCGGTTGCAGTGCCTCAAAATTCTTCGGTGGAGTTGCTCATATAGAGAATGTTGCTCGTTTCCGCGCCATGGCAAATTTTGCGGTCACGAAACTGCGGTGAGGGCGCGGTTTTGATGAGGCTTATGCAGTGGTACTTTATTACTTTTGCAAGCGGTATGCGCTGTTTTCTGTTTCTTTTTCGGCGGTGCCGTGCCAAGTCTCAACACGCCTTCAACGGGGCTATATATGATTTTTTGGTGTAGATAACACCAATAGCTTATCTTTTTTAAGTGGGGTGCCATCAATTTTCCACTTTCAATTTTCCATTTTCAATTTTCAAAAGCCGCACGCGGCACCACATCAATAGAATGTGGCTACCTCGTTTTCAGGCGCATCAGCCTTTCTGACAGTGTTCACATATAACACCGGTCCCGTCTGATTTTTGTAAAGCCTGTGCTTTTCAAAAGCTATCTTTGCAGTGACAACAACCCACTCGTGCGACTTGTACTTTGACGCACTGTCGCACTTGGAGAGTATTCCCTTGTACTGTATATCCTCCACACAGCAGGTCATTATCTGCCTGCCTATGACCATCTCGTTTTTGTCGAGACTGCTGTTCTTGGCGACCATGACGTGAAGGCGCACGGTCTTTCCCTCGTATTCCTTCGGCCTCTCGGAAAAATCAGAGTACCAGTAAGCGTAGTCCTCGTCCTTTATCTCTATTATCGGAGCGTTCATATCGTATGGCGGCGGATCTTCTATTTCGTCGTATTCGACATCTCCGCCGGCATATTCGTATGCTATATTTGCCCGGCGCGAGACCGCCCTCACTATCTTATGAACTTCCATTCTGTCTACATTCGCCTTGTCGGCACGGTTGAGAACGACGAGCTCACAGCTCTTCAGCTTGTCAACGACAAGACTTCTCATGTTCGAGTTGTAGTTTATAAACGTACTTGCGTCCGCAAACATTATCTCCTGATATACAAGCCAGCCCTCGGGAAGCACTCTGTAGAAATTGTCTATCATCCACATTCCGTTGTACTCTACGAGAACACGGTCAATATCGTACTTGTTCTGCAGCTTTGACAGAAAGTCGGTGGTAAGCTCCTCGGCGGATTCTACCTCCTGTACTATAAACTTTCCCATATCGCCCTTGAAGCGCGACTCGTCATACTCCTCTATGCCTTCTTCGCAGAGCAGCAAAAGCGTGTTCTCTCCGTTGTTAAAGCGTCTGTCCTCAAGAGTTTCCTGTATAAACTTGGTCTTTCCGGCTTCGAGAAATCCGGTAAACAGATATACGGGTATTTCCTTTACGTTACTGTTCATTCAATACACCCGGCAAGCTAAAGCCGATTCCTTTCAATAGCAAATATCCTTAAATTCCAAAGAGCTCGGGAAGCTTCTCTTCCTTAAGCTCCGCACCTATTACGCATATACGCCCCGTGACGTCCGCCGAGCCGCTTCTGACGTTCTTTTCTCCCGGAACATAGTCAAAGTGCGCCCATGTGCCGTCGGTGAGCTCTACGATGCCCTTAGCTCTGAGTACCATGCCGTACGTCTTGTCGTCATCGAGCTTGTCGAGCGCCGCTTCAAGCTGCTCCTTCGTGAACTTGTGCGCCGTCTCGGTGCCCCAGCTTGCAAATACGTCGTCGGCGTGATGATGATGGTGGTCGTGTCCGTGGTCGTGTCCGCATGAGCAGCCGTCCCCGTGGTCGTGGTGATGCTCGTGCTCATCGTCATCGTCGTCATCGCCGTGGTGGTGATGATGCTCATGCTCGTCGTCATCGTCGTCGTGGTGATGGTGGTGATGCTCATGCTCGTCGTCATCGTCATCGTCATGGTGATGCTCTGCGAGCTCTTTTCTTATCTCTTCAAGCTCTTCCTCAAGCGTCTTTGCGCTCTCCATGGCTTCGAGTATCTGCTTTCCGTCGAGCGAGTCCCAATCGGTGGTAATGATGGTCGCCTTATCGTTGTGCTCGCGGAGAAGCTCAACGCACTTCTTTAATTTTTCTTCGTCCATGCCCGCCGTGCGGCTGAGTATTATGGTCTTGGCGTGTTCAACCTGATCGAGGAAAAATTCGCCGAAGTTCTTTATATACATCCTGCACTTTGTCGCATCTACCACGACGGTAGCCGAGCCTAAGACCGCCTTGCCGTTCTCCGCTCCGAGAACAGCCTTTATAACGTCGCTGAGCTTTCCGACGCCTGACGGCTCTATGAGTATTCTGTCAGGCGCATATTCGTCGAGCACCTTGTCGAGCGCCTTTTTGAAGTCGCCTACAAGGCTGCAGCAGATACAGCCGGAATTCATCTCGTTTATCTGTATTCCGGATTCCTTTAAGAAACCGCCGTCTATTCCGGTCTCGCCGAATTCATTTTCGATAAGCACGAGCTTTTCTCCGCTGTACGCTTCAGCTATGAGCTTCTTTATGAGCGTTGTCTTTCCTGCTCCGAGAAATCCCGAAAAAATATCGATCTTTGTCATTTTGATATGCTTCCTTTCATGTTGCCGAGTTTTGTAGTCAAAGCGCCGCCTGCGGTGCATAAAGCAAAACTTACTTGTTTAATTTTTTGAAAATTTCCTCAAAAGTGGGTTTAAAGCCCTTGTACATCATATAGTAGCCGACGTCGTTCGGGTGTATTCCGTCGAGAGTGCAATAATCATACGGAACCTCCTTGAAGAAGTCACATCCGTTCAGGAAATACACGTTTTTGTCACCGCTTCTTACTGCGCTTTCATACGTTTCGTATATAACCCTTCTCCGCTCATCGGCACATCTTCCGTTCTCATAGATAAACGGCACCGCAGAGGCTATGATTATCGGAATATCGGGGTGCTTTTCGCGTACTGCTTCAAACAGCGGTCTATGCGTCTCTCTCAGATACTCCGCATCGGGCGCATTGTGGTCATAGTCCAGCACAAATACTTCCATGTCAAGGCTCGCAAGGTAATCCACCATGGGCTTTTCCGCTTTTGCCGCACCCGCAAAGCCGAGATTGACGCAATACATATTTAGCCCGCGCGAGAGCAGGTTTACATAATTCGAGCCGGGTTTTCCCGAGCAAGAGCCGTGGGTTATGGACGAACCGTAAAAAACAACAGGTTTTTCGTTACGGTACTTGCCGCCGCTTTTTATTACGTATCCCTCCGGAACTTTGACGTACAGATTCTTGTATGAGGAGAGAACGGGCATGAATATTGTCAAGTCGTGCCACTCGGAGCCGCTGTCCTCGGTATAGAGATTATGACTGCTCTCAAAGGTAGATATTTGAAGCGGAGGGAAGAAAGTCTGCTGGAATTTTGTCCCCTCATACATATCAAATCCGAATGAACCGACCGGAGGCATATGGTTATACAGCCCTCCGCATACGGGCGTTTCCGCCTTTATTGCAACTGTCGGAGAATTTGTCATAAATCTCACAGAGCCGCCTGCGGTGCATCCCGCATAAACTCTGATTGTATCATTGATACTTGCCGCCACATCACGGGGCATTCTGTAATATCCGATCTCGTCTTTTTTGACACCGTACACCTTAAACGGAGCCTCATCGACGTTTATGTACTCCCCTTTAGAAATTATTTCTTTCTGTCCGTAGACGATATTATTATTTTCCATATCAGCACCCTCTAAAAAAACATATCTCCCATGTTATTGTATTATTATATACCATTCTTACAAAAATTGCAAGATATATTATCCGTCTTTAATGCAAAAAAGTCGGCAAAAGCCGACATTTTTTTACTGTTTATCGCTCGGGAAAAGCTTTTCCAACGTTTCTCTGAAGCCCTTATACATCATATACATTCCCATATCATTCGGGTGAGAGCCGTCAACGGTGCACAAGTCAAACGGAACTTCCTTGAAAAAGTCGCGTCCGTCGAGATAATACACGTTCTTGTCGCCGTTTTTAAGAGCATATTCGTATGTGTCGCATATTATCTTTCTGCGCTCTTTGCCCTCCCAGCTGTCGTAATACACGGGAATAGCGGATGCTATGATTATCGGGAGAAGCGGATTTTTCTCTCTTACGGCTTCGTACAGTCTCCTGTGTGTTTTCCCGAGGTATTCGGCGGACGGTGCGTTGTGGTCGTAGTCCATGACAAACGCCGACATATCGAGCGTTGACATATATTCAACTATGCTGTCCTCCGCTCTTGCTCCGCCCGAAAAGCCGAGGTTTACGCAGTACAGATTCAGGTATCTTGAGAGCATATTCGTATATGCGTTTCCGGGTGTTGAAGCGCATCCGCCCTGGGTTATCGACGAGCCGTAGAAAACGACGGGCTTTTCGTTTCTGAAAGAGCCGCCCTCTCTTATCTCATAGCCGTCGTCAGGCTTTATGTATACGTTTTTGTATGCGCCGTAAAGCGGCATATATACCGTCAGATCGTGCCACTCGGGAAGATTTCTTTCGCCTTTGTAAAGTCTTTGCTCGACATTTAAGTCGTCCTTTGCGGTGACGGTGGGCTGAAAAGAGCCGTGAAACAGTTCGCCCTCGAACACGTCAAAGCCGAATGCGCCTATCGCCGTCATATCCGGCATCATGCAGCATTTATATGCGCCTTCCGCCTTTATTGTAATGGCCGGAGAATTGGTGGAAAAGCGGACAAGTCCGCCGGCGGTATGGCGGTAGAGCTCCTTTACCGCCTCGCTCGTGCTGTCGGCGACCTCTTTCGGAATACGCATATAGCCGATGTCGTCCCTCATCAATCCGTAGACCTTGAACGGAGGCTCATCAACACTCATATACTCCCCGGTTGAAGTGCCTGCCGACACGGCAAAATTCTTGTCAATTTTTGATATGTCCAACATATTCATGTCTCCTTTTTATTTTTTATTCGATAATAAACCGAACCGGCGCTCGGTGCGGTCGGAAAAAGTGCCTATTGCACTTTTGCGCAGCTTTATATGTTCTTTTTTTGTTGCTCTGCTGAGCAACAGAAAACGGATATCAAAAGCCGTGCCCCAGCCAATTCTGCATTTTACATTTTGCATTAAGCTTTGCCCCACGCTTTTAACGCAGGGCAAAACAAAAAATAAAATTATTATATCTCGGGAATCTCTATTCTTATTTCCCTGCCTGCCGCATCGCTCTTTGCGATACCGTCAATTATTGCCTGATTGTAGAGGATCTGACTCGACGGAACGGGAGCGCCCTTTGACGGATCGATTATTGCGTCGAGGAATGAGCGTATCTTCTTGTCGAAAAGCGTCATGCCGCTCCTGTCTTCGATTATCGGAATAACCGTCTCTACCTGCTCGCCGGCAACCTCGTGGTAGATCTTCATAGGTCCGCCCACCGTGCCGTTCCAACAGTCTGTGGAGGGTATTCTCAGACCTGCCTTTGTGCCTAAAATTATTGTGTCGCCGGGGGTGTCCATGTTCATTGCCCAAGAAATCCTGAAATCGAGGAATATATCGCCTTCAAGACGTATAAAGGCCGCCGCAAAATCGTCGACGCCGAAGACGTCTGCATATTCCGGGTGTCCTCTGCCTACGTATGTTGCCGGATTCTTTCCGAAATAATCAGACTTGAAGCCGGTAACCGTAAGAGGCCTGGGGTAGCCTATTGCATTGAGCACCATATCGAGCGAGTAGCATCCGATATCGCCGAGCGCTCCGATCCCGGCGGTGTCCTTCTGAATGAAGGTCGTGCCGGAAGGAGTGGGTATGCCTCTTCTTCTTCCGCCGCCGGTCTGTATGTAGTATATTTTTCCGAGCTCGCCCGACTCGCATATCTTCTTTATCATCTGCATATTGAGGTCGAATCTCGGCTGAAAGCCTATGGTGAGTATCTTTCCGCTCCTCTTCTCGGCTCTCATTACTTCAACGGCTTCCTCGGTGGTTACCGTAAAGGGCTTTTCGAGCATTACGTTTACGCCTGCGTCAAGCGCATGGATAGCGCATGGCGCGTGCTGGCAGTTGTAGGTACAAATGCTTACGCCGTCGAGGTCATGTTCGCTTGCGAAAAGCTCTGCGTCGCTGTTATAGCATCTTACGCCCTCAAGGCCGTGCTTTTTGAAGAACGCTTCCGCCTTGCCCGGTATGAGATCCGCACCGGCAACTATTTCTACGTCTGGCATCTTCTTGTATGCGCCAATGTGCGCATTGGCTATCCCGCCGGTTCCTATAATAGCTATCTTAAGCTTTCTTCCAAAGCCGATAGTTTCGTCCTTTGCAGTCTGATCGGGGTAGGTATTTGAACTTGATAAAGCCATTTTGCTGTCCTTTCAAAATAAGTTTTTAAGTAAATGTTCTATATTTATTTCCAAGAGCTATACTATACCCTTTTTGTTAAGTGTTGACAAATTTGCAGTTAACAATATATTAACGGTTTTAATAAGAAGCGTCCTGCTTTTTCGGAAATTTGCCT
>CAJOMW010000060.1:6428-6744 GCA_905235695.1 uncultured Clostridia bacterium
CGTACTTACATTAAAAAAGTTTAAACATTCTGAAAACACTCTGTACAAACGCCGAAATGTATAGTATAATCAAAAGTACTATAAAAGTCGGAGGTGTCGCAGTGAAAATAGGACTTCAGCTATACTCCATAAAGGATATATCGGCCGAGCAGGGGCTTCTCGCAGCTCTTGACAAGGCAAAGGAGCTCGGATACGACGGCGTTGAGTTTGCAGGGCTTTTCGGGCTTACCCCCGAAGAGGTAAAGGCGGCTCTCGACGAAAGAGGACTTGAATGTGCCGGCTTTCACGAAGGTTACACCGGCGTTTTTGAAAGCCC
>CAJOMW010000061.1 GCA_905235695.1 uncultured Clostridia bacterium
TTCCACCCCGTAAACGTCGGCAAGATAATGATAGGCGACTATAATTTTCTGCCGTGTACCCCGGCGGGAGTAATGGAGCTTCTGAAGGAGTATAAAATAGATCCCGAGGGAAAGAAGTGTGTTGTAGTCGGCAGAAGCGACATCGTAGGAAAGCCGATGGCGATGCTTCTCCTGCACGCAAACGGCACTGTCACGATATGCCACTCGAAGACAAGGGACCTTGCCTCGATAACGTCGGATGCAGATATATTGGTAACAGCGGTAGGCAAGGCGGATTTTCTGAAGGGCGATATGGTGAAGGAAGGCGCAGTCATAATCGACGTCGGAATGAACAGGAACGAAGAAGGCAAGCTTACTGGCGACGCTGTTTTTGCGGAATGCGAAAAGAAGGCGTCTTATATAACTCCCGTCCCCGGAGGCGTAGGCCCTATGACCATAACCATGCTGATGAAGAACACTCTCACTGCCGCAAAGCTCTTGCACGCCGAAAGGAGCTGATTATCCGTGAAAAACATAATCCTCATAGGAATGCCGGGAGCCGGAAAGAGCACTATCGGCGTAATACTTGCAAAGACGCTGGGCATAGATTTTATAGACACGGATATCGTCATTCAGCAGAGAACGGGCGAGCTGCTTTGCAAAACACTCGAGAGGGTAGGCGTCGGGGGACTGCTCGACGAAGAAGAGGCGGCGATAAAGAGCCTCGATATGTCGAGAATATGCGTTGTCGCTACCGGCGGAAGCGCCGTGCTGAGAGAGGAGTCGATGAAGCATCTGAAGGATAACGGAGTCTGCGTGTATCTATATCTTCCGTATTCGGTTATAGCGGGAAGGGTAAACAACCGCTCGACGCGCGGGATTGCTGCGGAAAGCAATGAGACGCTGAAGGACATTTACGACTTCAGAACTCCGTATTACGAAAAATATGCGGACGTTACAGTTGACTGCCGCGGAAGGTCTGCGGAGAAGAACGTCGCCGAAATACTGAGAACGCTTATCGGAATAGAGTAGCCTCTTTTATTATTCGCAAACCAATTAAAAAATAACGAAATTAACGAATTTACAAAAATATATTGATTTTTGTAGAAATATATGATAAAATAATAAAAAATAATGTTAAGGACTGGTATTTAGAGCTATGCATAATAACGAACTCACACTGGCTGATCTTTTAAATGTTGCGCTGAAGCGCATATGGATATTGCTTATTGCTGCAGTTATCGGCGGACTGGCTGCCATGTATTACAGTAATTTTCTCGTGGTGCCAAAGTACCACTCATCGTCAAAGTTCTACGTCGACACGCAGAACAGCGCATCGGCGGCGGACGCTACAATAATCGACCAGCAGAGAAATACCGCTTATGCGAGAATGATAGTGGGAAGCTATATAGATATTCTCAACACAAATAATTTTACGAGGTATCTCGCTGATAATTTAGACAGCGCAAATCTATCAAAAGAGTATAATTACTCTAAGCTATACGGAGCGATAAGCTATAATTATACCGAGGATACAGAGTCCTTCACCGTAACCGTCGTGGCGGATACACCCGAGGATGCGTACGCTATTGCACAAAGAATACAGGACGAAGCAGAGCCTTATCTCATTACAATGAGACATGCCGCAAAGGGCACCATAAAGGTAATTGACGATGCAAGACTTGAGAAAAACCCGATAAATCTCCACACCTCGCTTAACATAATCCTCGGTGCCTTTATATTTGCTGTGATAGCGTTTATCATAGTATTCATAATCGAGATAAATGATGTAAGAATAAAGTCCGAAAAAGATGTCTCGGAGATATTCGAGCTTCCGATACTCGGAAGCATTCCGGAGTATATGTCGTCCGGCTCAGAGTCCCGATACGGAGATTAAAGGGAATTTCCTTTTAAGACCGAATGAAAGAAAGAAAAGATTGGAGATTTCCTGAAATGAACAAGAATAGCAAGAATAATAAGAATAGCAAGAAGGTTTCAAATAAAGAAAGCGAAAATAAGGTTGTACGAATATCCGAATCAAAGGACTTTGCATTTGTTGAGTCTTTCAAAGCTCTGAGAACAAATATCATGTTTTCGCTTCCACTCAAGGATGGCGTAAGCTGCAGAAAGATACTCTTCACGAGCGCAGGTCCCGGCGAAGGCAAGTCTACAGCAACGGTTAATTTTGCGGCGACTCTGTCCGAGACCGAGACAAAGGTGCTCCTCATAGATGCCGACTTGAGAAAGCCGACCGTTCACAAGTATTTTAACATGGAGAGCAGAGTTGGTCTGTCAAATCTCCTCTCCGGCATGAACAAGCGGGAAGAGTGCATTCAAAAAGCTTCAAATTACAAGAACCTGTCCGTAATAACATCCGGCATACTTCCGCCTAACCCCTCCGAGCTTCTCAGCAGCTCCGCAATGGACAAGCTGTTTGAGGATTTTGAGAAGGAGTACGATTATATCATAATAGATACCCCTCCTGTAAACGTCGTGACTGACGCACTTGCAATTGCTTCAAAAGTTGACGGAGTAGCCGTTGTTGCTGCGTTTAATAGGTCGGTTATCCCCGAAGTTACCAAGGCGATAGATGCTCTGAAGTTTGCCAAGGCGAACATTCTCGGCATAGTTATGAATCGCATGGTATCCAAGAAGGGCGGGTATGGAAGAAAGAGTTACAATTACAGCTATAAATACAAGTATAAGTCATATTCTTCAAAAGAAAGTACCGACAGCGATAATTAAGCTTACGGAGAAATTTAGATGGTTGACCTTCATACGCATATTCTCTTCAGATTTGACGATGGTCCTAAAACTGAGAGCGACAGTATTGCACTCATAAAAGAGATGGTCAGCGGCGGAGTTACGGATATAGCGTCCACGTCGCACTTCTACTCTGCGCATATGTCTATGGAGGTTTTTGCCGAAAGGCGTCAGCGGAGAAGGGAAGCGCTCGACAAGCTGCTTGCCGAAAGCGATGTGAGTGTAAATATATATAACGCTGCCGAGGTCAATATTGATAGGCTCATCCTCAACAATGATAATATAAAGCCTCTGACATACGAAGGCACAAGTTATATTCTTCTTGAGATACCTCTCAATGCAGATGATCTTGACGAAAATCTCGACCTTATCGAGAAAATCTCGTCGTATTACAATGTAAAACCGATAATAGCGCACGTTGAAAGATACGACTTGCCAAAGAACCTTCTCAGACTTCGCAATATGGGATGCCTTGTACAGATAGACGCCAACTGCTTACTCGGCGGACGCAGAGCAAGGACGTTCGCACTGAATGCGGTCAAGGACGAGCTTGTGGATATAGTCGCTTCCGATTGCCATGATGTTGCTTTAAGACGCCCGAATCTGAGAGAGGCGTATGAGGTCATAGAGAAAAAAATCAGCAGTGAAGCCGTAGAACGCCTCAAGGAAAACGCAGAGTCGATTTTGGCAAAGAAGTAGATACAAAAACAATAACATAACACAAAACAAGAGCGGACGAAAATAATACCGCTCTTGTTTTTTTATTATCCTGTAATTGCAAATTGCGAAGTATAAAAAATCCCTTCGGATTTTTGCTACTGTCCCCTTACTATATCTCCCTCTTTGAACTCGAACGGCGCACTTACCGTAAAGAGCATTCTCGGGTGAGGGGAGGACTCTATTTTTTCTCCATTCATGTCACGCATATCCGTAAGCGTAAACTCTCTCGAATATACTCCCGGCGATACAAGCTCGCATATCTGTCCCTCGCAGGACTTGTTCCACTGGCAGAGCGTAGCGCGCGACGTCTCCCTGTCGAATGATACAACTGTTGACAGGAACGCCTTGTCGCGGATATATCCGCCGTCCTTTGATATCTGGGCGTTTTCATGGCAATCGTCAAAGAAATAGCCCGTGCCGTACTCGCGGTGGCTCACGCTCTCAAGCTCGTAGAGGCTTTTTGAGTCGAACCGGTAATTCTCACCCTGCTCGACATAGCGCATAAGCTCGGTCTTGTAGGCGTTTGCGGTGAGAGCGGTGTAGTAGGCGCTCTTTACACGCCCCTCAATCTTAAAGCTGTCTATCCCAGCTTCAACAAGCTCCGGAATGTGTTCTATCATGCACATATCTTTAGAGCTGAACATGAACGTGCCCTGTTCGTTCTCAATCAGCGATATCTTTTCCTCCGGGCGCTTCTTTTCAAATATTTCGGCGTACTTTTCGCCCTCAAAATACTCCCAGCGGCAAGGCTGAGCGCATTGACCGCGGTTTGCGTCGCGTCCGGTGAAGAAATTCGACAGAAGGCATCTCCCTGAATAGGAGACGCACATGGCTCCGTGCACAAAAGCCTCAAGCTCAAGCTCCTCCGGTATGTCTGCGCGTATCATTTTTATTTCCGTAAGCGTCAGCTCGCGCGAGAGGACGATCCTTTTCGCTCCCATGGAGTGGTACATTTTGCACGCCTCGGAGTTTACGGTGCTTGCCTGGGTGGATATGTGAATATCTATATCCGGCGCATATTTCTCAGCCATGGAGAATACGCCCATGTCCGAGATTATCAGTGCGTCGGGCTTTGCCTGGTCGTTCAAAAACTTCAGATAGTCCGGCAAGAGATATAACTCGTACTGACGGGGCATTACATTTACCGTAACGTACAGCTTTACGCCTCGATCATGGCAATACTTTACGGCATAAATAAGCTCTTCATCCGAAAAGTTCTCGGACGCCGCCCTCATGCCGAAGCTTTTACCGGCAACGTATACCGCATCTGCGCCGTACAGCACGGCAAACTTCATTTTTTCAAAATTTCCTGCCGGAGACAGTATTTCCGGTCGATTTCTCATTTCTCTTTCACTCATTATCTGTCAGCGTCTATATATCTCTGGTGCTCTTCATACGTCCTTGAGAAAACCGTCTCTCCGTTCTTCTTTGTGTAGAAGAAGTAGTAAGAGGTCTTTTCGGGGTAGAGAGCCGCGTATATGGCTTCTATGCCGGGGTTGCATATAGGTCCGGGAGGAAGCCCTCTGTAAACGTATGTGTTGTAGGGGTGGTCAATGGTGGTGTCGAGGTCGTATGCGCCAGTCCTCTCATCGAGAGCGTACTGGATAGAAGCGTCGGAAGCGAGATACGGGTAGGATGCGCTGTCATTAAGCCTGTTGTGGAAAACGGACGAGATCTCATAGTAATCGCTTGGGTTGTTGCCCTCCTTTTCAATGAGGGATGCGAGGGTTATGACCTCGTCGACCGTCATTCCGAGCTGGTCACAGCGCTCGTAGAACTCCTCTTCAAACTTCCTTTCAAAGTTTGCGAGGAACTTGTCTATCGCCGATATGGGATTTTCGTTGAGATAGAAATCGTACGTGTCAGGGAAGAGGTAGCCCTCAAGGCGGTAGCTGTAATTCGTGTCAAAGCGAATGGGAGAAATCTTGTCCTTGGTCAGCCCTTCGGCAAACCTGTATTCGTACTCAAAGTTGTTGAGCGCTTCTACGTAATCCTCCTTTTTGCCGACGCCGTTTTCTTCGAGCAATTCAAGCGTCTCGTCGACTGTCAGACCTTCGGGTATGGTTATCCTTACAGTGCCTACCTTTGCCTTCTCATAGCCCTTAACGGCGTTTATAAGCTTTATAAGCGCATCGTAATTCATCATAGGATTCACCTTGACGTCGCCGACGGCATAGTCGCCCTCAAGATACGAGCGCTTGGATATCCTGTAATCAGCATATATTTTGAAAATTTTCGGATGCTTTATTACTCCCGAATCGCAAAGCAGCTCGGCAACTTCCTCGGTAGATGCGCCTTCCGGAATCGTCACGGTTATCTCCTCGTCATTCTTTACAAAGGCGTAAACGTCGTTTCCGATGCTTATGACGTATTTCGATATAAAATAGCTGCACAGTGCGACGAACGCCACGTATAAAACTATCTTAATTATGCCGAACTTTACCGAGCCGAGGAACGTGACCTTAACTTCGTCCGCATTTTTTCCGCTCTTTTTCGACTTCTTACCGGACTTTTCCGAAGCGGTCTCCCTGTAATTGAAGTCATCAAGGCTGATGCCGGCTGATGAGCTCTGTCCGGCACTTTCAGTCGTTGTAATTCTTTTTGCGCCGTCGCTGCTTCCGGTGCTTTCCGCAGCAGCTTTGTTCTGCGGCTTTTTTGACTTTACCGGCTCGAGATCGACCTTTGTTGCGTCGGGCTTTTTTTCTATTGCCTTGTACTCAGCGGTTGCGCCCGTGACAGGAGCGCTGGTATGCTTTTTTTCGGCACCCGGCTGAAAAGGCACGGCGTCGCCGCCCGGCACCTCTTTCTTCTTTTCGCGGCTCTTCTTCAGTATGTCGAGAACGTCGTCAATGTCGTCGTGATTCTGTGCGTTTTCTCCGCCGATGTTCTTTATATCGTCGTTGTTTTCCATGGCGTGTCTCCTTACGTGTTTTCCCATCTTGCACTGCTGCCGGACGGCAGAACAGCGCCCGTTTCGGTGACCGGAAGCCCTATTTCGTCGCTCTGTACGCTTCCGCCGTATTTTTTCTTAATATTAAGCTCTAAAATATATCCGACCGTGGAAGCCGAAAGCCCTGCGGTGTAGGAGTTTATAAGCACAAAGAGGGGATCTTCGCTTATGAGAAGGGCGGTAAGCTTTACGAGGTTGTCTATATCGTCCTCTAATTTCCATACCTCGCCTCCCGGACCTCTTCCGTATGACGGCGGATCCATGATTATTGCGTCGTATTTGTGACCGCGCCGTATTTCTCTCTCTATGAACTTCTTGCAGTCGTCTACTATGTATCTTATCGGAGCGTCCGAAAGTCCCGACAGAGCCGCATTTTCCTTTGCCCACGCAACTATGCCCTTCGATGCGTCCACGTGGCAGACCGATGCGCCTGCCTTTGCCGCCGCAAGCGTCGCTCCTCCGGTGTAGCCGAACAGATTGAGAACGGATACCGACCTTCCGGCGCCCTTAATTTTGTCTGAAATAAAGTCCCAGTTGACCGCCTGCTCTGGGAATACGCCTGTGTGCTTGAAGCCGGTCGGACGAACGCAGAAGCAAAGCCCCTTCCGCTCTATATTCCAGCCTCGGTTCAGCTCGTCTTCGCCGAGGTTCATCACATCCCATGCGCCGCCGCCCTTTGAAGAGCGGATATACCTTGCGTTTGCCGATTTCCAGAGAGGGCTCGTCTTTGCGCCCTTCCAGATTATCTGGGGATCGGGACGTATGAGAATTATATCCTTCCAGCGCTCGAGCCGCTCGCCGTCAGACGTGTCTATAAGCTCGTAGTCTGCAAAGTCGCTTGTGTACCACATATCAATGTCCTTTCGGTCAGTCTTTTGAACAACCAGTTATCTCAAGGCTTTCAAAACCGCCTGTCGGCAGAATAAACCGCTCTTTTTCCGTAATGTCAGCCTCAAACGTGTATTTGAATGAGGATAGGGGAGACGCCATACGCGCCGCCGTCATCTTTATATCGGGGATTGATTTTTTTGCGAGAATGACCGCATCGAGCGCCACTCCGTCGCATATTACCGAGCACGCCTGGCTCGATACTTCAAGGCTCGGCTCCGATTCGCTCTTTTCAAGGTCACATAGCCTTCTGAAGTCGCTTATCTCTATCTTTTCCTTTATATTGTTTCCCGAAAGCTTAAAATATCCGTCATGAACGGATATATCCCTTACAATGACCGTTCCGGCACTGCACTTTTCGATAAGCGCCGCATATTCGTGCGCATTTCCGGAAACGCCGGTGAACCTTACGTCAAAAAGCCCCGCGCCCGTCGCCTTTATTATATTTTTGCAGGAATCCGAGCGAATGCCGCTGAAGTATACGTGTTTTACCTCTGATCCGCCGGTGAAATTTATTCCGCTGTCACATTCCGTAAAATCAGCGCCGCTGACAAAGCAATACTCCGCCTTTTTGTCAAATACCAGAGCCGAAGCGCCGATGCTCTTAGTAAAGCGGACGTTGTCAACTGTCATCTCTGAGCAGTCCGAGAGGATTACCGCAGCATCCGATTCTGTCGAAACCGATATCTGCTCAATGACGCAGCAAGAAGCACCGCAAAAATCAAAAGCGGCTCTTTTTTTGTCCGTGCAATGCCATATTCCGCCGCGTATACGCACTTCTCCGGCGTCCTTTGCGGTCTTTATGCCCTTGAAATTTATCTCTGCCTTTTTGTGGCACTCGATTTTTACTCCGCCGCCTATTTCAAGCGGCGCATTTACGGTGTATTTGCCGTACGGCACGGATATGAGCGTCTCTCCGCTCGAAAAAGCGTCAGTAAAAGCCTTTGTGTCGTCGCTGTTTCCGTCGCCCACGGCGCCGAAATCTCTGACGCTCTTTCCGTATATCAGATTATCTGCCATTTTATCACGTCTTTCACGGTTGTTCTTCGCTTTGCGGATAGTATACGTAAATCATATATCCTTCGCGATATATTTCTTTAAACGTGCCCCCTGCGCAAAACGTGTCGACCTTGTCTATATCGCAAAGCCCCGTCCCAATGTATTTGACTACGGCTTCCTTCTTTACCCAAGTCTCTATAAATCTCAGCTCATCCTTACCCTCAGCCTCGCCGCACCGCGGCATGACGTATACTTTCTCCTTTTCGGAAAAATATCTGTCGGCTATGGCGTACCTGTTTCTTACCGTCCTGTCAAGCCTCTCGCAGTCTATGCCAAAATCCTTTTTGTCTATCGCAATGACCAGCAGATTTTCGGTATGAGATACCCCGATATATACGTTTTCCATGTCAACGTACGGCTTTCCGAGCTCTGTGCGAAGCACNNNCAAGGGGGATATTTTCCTCCTTGCAGTACTCTCTTAGAGACTTTATTATATAAAGGTCTGTATCGGAGCTTTTGTGCTCCCTGCTTTTGTCGTAATAGTATATCTTCATTTGGCGATTACTCTTCGCTGCCTTCCGAGACTTCTTCGGATATTGTGCTTTCGGCTCCTTCTGCGTTTTCAACTGCCGCATCCTGCTCCGCTTCGTCCTCTGCCGTCTCCGGCTCGTCCTGCTTCTTTACGACCGTAAAGTTTGTTATCTGGGTATTTTCTCCGGTTCTCATGACCTTAACACCGGAAGCCGTTCTGCTTATTACCGATATTTCGGAAACTCTCGTTCTGATTATCGTTCCCGTGTTTGTTATGAGCATTACGTCGTCATCGTCGTCGACAAGGGCAATGTTGCAGAGCTTACCGGTCTTTTCGGTGAGGTTGTGGCACTTCATGCCCTTTCCGCCTCTGTTGTGGAGCGAGAATTCGGAAACATCCGAACGCTTTCCGAGACCGCGCTCGGTTATGGTGAGTATCTTCTTGGTGTCGTCGAGCTTTGTCGCCGCCGCGCCGACTACGAAGTCGTCGCTCGAGAGATTTATCGCCCTTACGCCTCTTGCGCCTCTGCCGAGCGGCCTTGCGTCGTTTTCGTCAAAGTGTACGGCAAGTCCGTTGTGTGTGGCGATAAGCAGGTTGTAGGTTCCGTCCGTCTTGAGAACGTGCAGCAACTCGTCGTCATCGTCGAGATTTATCGCAATGAGACCTGCTTGTCTGATGTTCTTGTAAAGGTCGAGAGCCGTCCTCTTGATTACGCCTTTCTTGGTTACCATCGTGAGGTACAGACCTTTGTCCGTCAGCGATTCGAGCGGGATATATGCCGTTATCTTTTCGTCCGGCAGAAGCCTTATGATGTTCACAAGATTTGTACCCTTTGACGTCCTTGACGCCTCGGGCAGCTCATACGCCTTCTTAACGAATACCTTGCCCTTGTTGGAGAACATCATGATATAGTTGTGGCTGTTTGCTATAAAGACGTCCTGAACGAAGTCCTCTTCCTTGGTGTTCATGGCATTGACGCCGCGTCCGCCGCGCCTCTGAGCGACGTATGCGTCGACCGGCATACGCTTGATATAGCCCTCGTGGCTTATGGTTACTACGCAGTCCTTGCGCTCGATGAGGTCTTCGAGAACTATCTCGTTCTCGACTACTTCTATCCTCGTCCTTCTCTCGTCGCCGTACTTTCTCTTTATTTCGAGAAGCTCGTCGCGGACGATGTCGTGTATCTTGCCGTCGTCGGCGAGTGTTTCGCTCAGCTCCGCAATCTTCTTGTGGAGGGAATCCAGCTCTTCGAGAAGCTTGTCGATTTCGAGACCGGAGAGACGTCCGAGAGGCATCTGCACTATCTCGTTCGCCTGTAATTCGGTGAGGTCGAAGCGGTCTATAAGGGCTACCTTGACCTCGGGTATACCGCCGGGGGTGAATCTGATTATCTTTATTACTTCGTCAATATTGTCTATTGCTATCTTCAGACCTTCGACAATATGCGCTCTTCTCTTTGCCTTTTCGAGATCGAACTTTATGCGGCGCTCTACGACGTCCATCTGATGGTCGATATAGTGGCGAAGTATCTGCTTTAGGTTGAGGGTTTTCGGCTCGCCGTTTACGAGCGCAAGCATATTTATAGCAAAGGTGTCCTGGAGCTGGCTGTACTTGTAGAGGAGGTTGAGTACGACGGAGGGATTTGCCTCGCGCTTTACGTCAATAACTATTCTCATTCCGTTTCTGCCGGATTCGTCGCGTATATCGGAAATGCCCTCTATTCTCTTTTCCTTCACGAGGTCTGCAATGCTTGCCACGAGCGCACTCTTGTTGACCTGGTAGGGTAACTCGGTGACGACTATGCTCGTCCTTCCGTGCTTTTCTTCAAAGTCGGCCTTTGCCCGAACGATAACTCTTCCGCGGCCGGTCATGTACGCTTCGTATATGCCCGCCGTGCCGTGTATTGTTGCGTAGGTGGGGAAGTCCGGACCTTTTATAAAGTTTATCAGGTCTGATATCTCGCAGTCGGGGTTGTACATGAGGTGTATCGTGCCGTCGATGACCTCGCTCATGTTGTGAGGAGGAATATTCGTAGCCATACCTACGGCAATACCCATAGAGCCGTTTACGAGGAGATTGGGAAATCTTGCCGGAAGGACAGTGGGCTCTTTCAGCTTGTTGTCGAAGTTCGGCATGAAGTCGACGACGTCCTTGTCTATATCCGACAGCATTTCATCTGCTATCTTTGCCATTCTCGCCTCGGTGTAACGGTATGCGGCCGCACCGTCACCGTCGATGTTGCCGAAGTTTCCGTGACCTTCTATGAGAGGGTAACGCAGGGAGAAGGGCTGAGCCATACGGACCATGGTGTCGTATACAGCGGCGTCTCCGTGGGGGTGATAATGACCGAGCACGTTACCGACGGTAGTTGCGGATTTGCGGAAGGGCTTGTTGTAGGTGAGTCCGTCCTCCGACATAGCGTAAAGGATTCGTCTGTGAACCGGCTTTAAGCCGTCACGAACGTCCGGAAGCGCTCTGTCAACGATTACAGACATTGCGTAGTCGATAAATGAACGCTTGACCTCTGCGCCTATCTCCACTTCCGTTATACTCTGTCTGCTATTTATCTCGTTCATTGTTGTTACCGTTCCTTTCTCAGCAGGTACTCTTGCCTGCCATCCCATTGTATATCAGATATTGTTTTTTCCTGTTTTATGTATTTCTTTCAGTTTTCTTCGTCAAGCTCGGCAAGCACCTTTGCACGGTTTGCTTCGATTAGCTCCTTCTGCTTATTTGCGAGCCGTTCCTTTTCGGCTACGAGCCTTTTAGCCTGAGAGAACGACGAGTGATACAGCTTTGCAACGTCGAGCTGGCTGTCCTCGTAATAAGTGTAGTCCTTGTAGCCGTTTATAACATTTGTTATTAGCGTTACCGTGCTGTCGTCAAGTTGTCCGTTGCCTTCGGAAAAGTGAGCCATCTGAAAAACATATACCGCAAGATGAGTATCGTCATCCCATATTCCGTCCACAGAGCTATCCCTAAGATATCCCATTATATTCAGCCTCTTTTCGAGTGCAAGGCAC
Organism: uncultured Clostridia bacterium; assembly: GCA_905235695.1. Taxonomy (GTDB): domain Bacteria; phylum Bacillota; class Clostridia; order Oscillospirales; family CAG-382; genus UMGS882. The sequence continues at coordinate 11,855 of CAJOMW010000061.1, forward strand.
GCCTCGCTGTAAACGCCTTCTTCTATACCCTTGTAGTTTACGTGATTGAAAATCTCAAGGGCGGGAAATTCGTAGAGCATTTCTACGTTGTCTATCGCAAGGTCGGGAATAAGTCCCTCTTCGTTGTAGCTCTCGCCGTTTGCGTCGAGAACTTCGTAGGTGGTTATCGTTATATAGTCGCCGGTCACGAGGTTGTAAACGCTTTGCCCGAGAGCCTTGCCGTAGGAGGGCTTTCCAATAAGAACGGCGCCTGCCTTATTTCTGAGAATGCTTGCCATAAGCTCGGCCGCGCTTGCGGTGTTTTCGTTGATGAGGACCGATATGCTGTCAAACTCTATCTTGCCGTTTTCGGAAATTACCGCACTCGGCTTCGAGTTTTTTGTTCTGAAGTAGCAGAGCACGCCGTCCTTTTCGACGAAGTTTTCCGCCATGTTCAGTACAAGATCGAGAGAGCCGCCCCCGTTGTCCCTAAGGTCTATTATTAGCTTCTTTATGCCCTTATCCGCAATGTCGTTCAAGAGCTTGGCAAAGTCTGTATCGAGCGTGTCCCCGAGAAAGCTTGAAATGCCAATATATGCTATTCCGCTGTCCTCAAAGTACTCGTACGAAAGCATTTCGTTGTCCACGACGTCCTTCTGCAGATTAAAAGTGACAAGCTCACCGCCGCGATCGACCACTATCTCCGTGAGAGGGTTGTAATCGGCATAACCGCCCGTGGAGGTCTTTTCGCTTATATAGATATACGGCTTGTTCAGCATCAGAGAAATTACTGTCCACGGAACTCTCGATACATCGTATCCCATGACCTTTACAATGCGGTCTCCGACCTTTACTCCGGCGTCTGCTGCGGCAGAGCCTTTGATCACGCTGCTGATTACAACTGCGTCTCCGGTATCCTTTACGATTATGCCGTATCCGGCTCTGGGGGACCTTACGGACAAGAAGCCGGAAGAGCTCTCATGGTATGAGCTGTAATCGTCCATTGTGCCGAGAAAGGTGTTTATCATCATCTCGTACAGCTCCGGGTGATCGGCTATCATGTCGTAAACAAACTTGTCCATCGCCTCTTCTTTTGTGAATTCATAGAGGTGATTTTTAACGTATACGTCCACTATTTTTTCAAATAGCATATAGAGGTAGTCGCTCCTGCTTTGAAAGATCGTCCCGTAAAGGTCTGAGCCTATGACAGAGCCCGCCTGATCTTCCGATATATCTTCAACTTCGTCTATATTCGTTGCAAAGGCGCAAATGCCGCAAGTTAGAAGTATGCATACAGAAAGAATAATTGCCGTCAGTTTTTTTATCATTTCTTTTTTCGTTCCTTTCATGGAAAATGCTTTATATCTTGTTATCGTCGCCGAAGGTATTTGCCGTCAGCGTGAAGTCGGTGACCTCGGCGAGCATTCCGTTTACTTCTATCGAGTAGCTCACGGAAAGACTGCCGCCGCCGGCGCTCATGTTGTTCTCTATTTCGCAGGTGTCGACGCAGAGGTGTATGGGCGACTGCTCCTCAGAGTCTGCCGTATCGCTGCTCCCTTCGCCGTTTCCGTATATGAGCGACTCGGGAATTGCTATGAAGTTGCGCTTGCCCTTCTCGAATACTATCTCGGCAACGTCTGTGTCGTCGTTGCTGAGAGTCACGCTTCCGTCCCGGCGAATGTGTATGCACATGGGCGCCGAGTCGTTTCCGTATCGTATGTATATTCCCTCGTCTCCCTCTTCGAGCACCGAGCCCTCCGTCATGTACTCTATCTTCTTCGTGCAGTCGGGAAGCGTGGATATCATATCCAGCGGCGTCTCGGGAAGGGTGTCGAGAAGGTTGTTTTCGGAGTTTTCATCCAATGCAAACATATCCGGTTCGGGATCGGACAATGGCATAGCGCCGCCGTCATCCTCGAAAAAGACTTCGTCGCCGTATACGTTTGAAAACACGTAATCGCAGGCGAAATAGTGGTTTCCCGATATTTTAATTGCAAAATCCTTTTTGTTTATTATTTTCATTCGATATCCATGCCTTTCACGGTAAAAGAAAAGTTATTTCGCACTCTTTTCGTACAGGTAGTCGTCGATATTTATCCTCACTGCGTCTTTCACTGCTTCCCCGAGAAAGAGGGTTGCCGTGTTTTCAAAGCCGTGCGGCTCATCGCTGACGTAATAGGTCGCTCTGCCGCATTTTTCGCTCGTGAGAAGTCCGTTTTCTTCGAGATAGCCCTTGACAGCCATTGCCCCGGAAGCCCCGGAATCGACGATAGACACCTCGCCTATCATGTCGAGCGCCTGATCGTGGATTATATCCCTTATTATCGGGTAGTGCGTGCATCCGAGAATGATTACGTCCGGGCGGAAGTCCTTAAGATTTGAGAGGTATTCTCTTACTATGTGCCTTGTGACCGGGTTCTCCGCCTGAATATAACCGTTCTCAACCAGCGGAACGAACATCGGACAGCCTACGCTCATAACTTCTGCTTTCGGCGATATTTTATTTATCTCACGCTCAAACGCACCCGTGCGGACGGTGGAGGGCGTAGCGAGGACGGCGATCCTGCCGCACGCTGTCTCTCTGCACGCCGATTGTGCCGCAGGCTCCACAACGCCGAAGATGGGCAGGTCAAACGTGTCCCTCAGCACACCGAGAGCCGTTGAGCTTACCGTGCCGCAGGCGACGAGAACGGCTTTCACGGAGCTTGTGAGAAGAAAATTCATGTCGTCGCAGGCGTATTTTTTGATTATCTCGGGAGAGCGAGTTCCGTAGGGGAGCCTGCCCGTGTCGCCGAAATATATTATATCTTCATCCGGCATTATCTTTTTTATCTCTCTTACCGACGTAAGTCCGCCGAGCCCCGAGTCGAAAACGCCTATCGGAAGTAAGTTTTTCTGCATTGAATTACCTCGTTTTTCATAAATAAATATACTGCACCCGTATATATTATATTTATATATAGTATTATAACATATATATACCGAAAAGTCAAATTATTTTACTCATTTTTGCCCGATTTTAAGCTGTTTTTAATAAATTTTTACGGCGTCAGAAGAAAAAATAATGCCCGCGTTTCCGCGGGCAAGATGCTGTCGAAAAATTTTACAGCTCACACTGCTGCAAGAGCTGAAAATCTCAAACATAGAGCTCTGCTGCAAACTGAAATCCGAAGGATTTTTCCCAAATTTTGCATTTATTTAACCGTTATCGTCACCTTTTGCGTTTCTTCTTCCCAATCAACGCTCGCTCCGAGAGCTTCGCAGCGCACGGGGGTATACGTTCTGTCGTTGCGCACGAATGCGGGCGAGTCAAGCGTTTTTGCCACGCCGTTTACGTAGGCGGTTGAGGAATCTATCGTTATCTCTATCACCGTTTCGCCTCGTGTTATGGTGACAAGCCGCTTTTCTTCGTCCCATTTAACCTCGGCGTCCATATTTTCAGCGATAAACCTCGGCGGAAGCATGGTCCTGTCAAGCTCGATTATGGGCGCAACGTCGTTGTACACTTCCTTGCCGTAGGCGTTTGCAACGTGAGAACCGATAAAGAGGATAAGCCGGTTGTCGGCGGATTCCTGCTTGTCTATCTCGACGTACGCTATCCCCTCTTTTTCGGCGTACTTGCTCGCCGCACTTTCCGATGAACCAAAGACGCTCTCAAGCGAGCTGCATCCGTCAAGTATGCCGTCGCCTATTTCCTCAACATTCTTCGGGATTGTTATATTTGTAAGAGCCGTGCAGTTCTCAAACGCCCCGTCCTCTATTTTTATTACGCTGTCCGGAATGTATATGTTTGTAAGGCTCGTGCAGTTTGCGAGGACGTGATCGCTTATGACCTTGGTTCCGCTCGGGAATTTAACGCTTGTAAGAGCAGTACAGCCGTAAAAGGCGTGGTACCTGATTATGAGTATGTTTATCGTAATATCTATATACGTTATGCTGACGCAGTTCTCAAAGGCGTGTGCGCCGATTTCCGTGAGGGTGGTCGGGAACTGCACGTTTATGAGGGACGTACAGTTGCTGAACGCATAATTTCCTATTGTCGTAACTCCGTAAGGAATATATACATATTTCAGCTTGACGCATCCGCAGAACGCATAGTCGGCGATTTTTGTCAGCCTTGGCTGTGTTCCTGACGTTCCTGCCGTGCCGCTCGGGAACTCTACCGTTTCAAGCGAGGTGCAGTTGTAGAAGGCGTACACGTCAATTATCGTTATGTTTACCGTCAGCCTTACGATTGTCAGGCTCGTACAGTCGCTGAAAGCGTAAGAGCCGATTTTTGTCACGGTCTTTGAGAAGGAAATGCTTGTGATGAAGGCGCAGCGGTAAAAAGCGAGGTCGCCTATGCTTGTTATGCCCTCGCCTATGACTACGCTCTTTATGGAATCGGCGTAGGAAAACCACGGCGCACGTGATTCATAGGTAAAGTCGGGCATTGCGCCGGAGCCGGTTACGGTGAGGGTGCCGTCAGAAGATAAATCCCATTTTATACCTGTCGATAATTCGCCGGAGGCAATCGTATAAGCCGGCGCAGATGAGTTGAAATGAATTGTAGCGGGGCAGCCATAATTCCAGTCATAGCCCTTTGATATCTTTTTCCATTGTTCCTCTGTGCCGGCATAATAAATATCTTTAAGGCTTGTGCAAGAGTAAAACGCCTCCTTGCCAATGCTCGTCACGCTGTCGGGGATTGTCACGCTCGTAAGGCTTGTGCAATAGTAAAACGCCCTCTCGCCAATGCTCGTCACGCTGTTGGGGATATTCACGCTCGTAAGGCTTGTACAATCTTTAAACGCACGATAGCCAATGCTCGTCACGCTGTCGGGGATATTCATGCTCGCAAGGCTTGTGCAAAAGTAAAACGCATGATCGCCAATGCTCGTCACGCTGTCGGGTATCGTCACGCTCGCAAGACTTTCACAGTTGTTGAACGCATCATCGCCAATGCTCGTGACGCTATCAGGGATTGTCACGCTTATAAGGCTTTTGCAACTGGAAAACGCCCCATCTCCAATGCCTTTTGTTCCATCCTTTATCACTATTTCTGTATTGTCAGGCATTTTGCCTTTATACTTGTATGCAACTTTTCCCGCATATATCAAGCCGTCCGGCTGATTGTTATACCAAGCAGTGTTGTAAAACGCATAATAGCCAATGCTCGTCACGCTGTCTCCGATTGTCACGCTCGAAAGGCTTGTGCATTCTGCAAACGCATCACTGCCAATGCTCGTCACGCTGTCGGGGATATTCACGCTCGTAAGGCTTGTGCATCTGTCAAACGCATAATCGCCAATGCTCGTCACTCCGTCGGGGATGACAAGATCCGTCACAAGCGTGCCGTTCAAATATAGATTTTTGGCATAATATAGCGGATTTGAGTCTGAATCGTTAAAGGAAATGGCACACCATGCTCCAATATCGGTGATTTTAACGCTCGTAAGAGCTGTGCAATTGTCAAACGCATAATCGCCAATGCTAGTCACGCTGTCGCCGATCGTCACGCTCGCAAGGCTGTAGCAATTCCAAAACGCCCCCTCGCCAATGCTCGTCACGCTGTCGGGGATAGTCACGCTCGTAAGGCTTTTGCAACCGTAAAATGCCCAATCGCCAATGCTCGTCACGCAGTCTGGAATCACAAGATCCGTCACAAGCGTGTCGTTCAAATATAGATTTTTAGCATAGTATAGCAGATTTGAGGAAACATCGCTAAATGAGATAGCACACCATGCCCCAATATCGGTGATATTCACGCTCGCAAGACCGGTGCAGTTGGAAAACGCAGAATTGCCAATGCTCGTAACGCTGTCGGGGATCGTCACGCTCGTAAGAGCTGTGCAATAGTAAAACGCCCACTCTCCAATGCTCGTCACGCTGTCGCCGATCGTCACGCTCGTAAGGCTTTCACAATCGTAAAACGCCCTCTCGCCAATGCTCGTCACGCCGCCTTCTATCGTAACGGCGAGTATATTTGACTCATAATT
>CAJOMW010000062.1 GCA_905235695.1 uncultured Clostridia bacterium
CGGATTCCCTTATTTTATAGCTCATCTCCGCATCCTCTTCGTAAAGAGCGCTTTCGTGCGGCATCTCATAGTTGTTGAACAGGACGCTCCCGGCGGAGTCTGTGAAATATACGGATATGTTTGAGTTGAGGGACGAATACTTGTCCATGAGGTAGTCGTATTCGCCTTCTGCCAAGGTTCCGGACAGATAGGGGCGCACGTACAGAGAGCTGACGATATTTCGTATGTCCGACATCTCCTCCCGATATATGCGCTCTCTCAGCTCTTCGCCATCGTCTAGATAGGCGTTTCCTTCGTTCAGGTACAGTATTGCTATGCCCGATACAGCAAAGAGCGCCGCACTTATCGCTATGATAAAAACCGCTGCGATTTTTGCAAAAGTACTGCTGAGTAACTTGTTCATGATTTTCCGTCAGCCTCCATTTTATATCCCTTGCCCCATACGACCTTTACATACCTCGGCTCGGCGGGGTTTATCTCTATCTTTTCGCGCAGGTGCCGTATGTGCACCGCAACCGTCCCTTGCGCACCGATTGGCGAGTCGTTCCACACCGCACGGTATATTTCATCCGGCGAAAAGACCTTCCCGGGATTCTGCATGAACAGCCTTAAAATATCGTATTCCATCGGCGTGAGGCTCACGTTCTCCCCGTCGACAGACACGAGCTTTGAAAAGTCGTCGAGCACGATGCCTCCGATGATCAGCTGAGACGCTTTGACTGCTCCGCCGCCAAGGCTCATGTACCTTCTTAGCTGGGATTTTACGCGAGCCATCAGCTCTACCGGGTTAAAGGGCTTTGTGACGTAGTCGTCGGCGCCGATATTCAGCCCGAGTATCTTGTCGCTGTCCTCGGACTTTGCCGTGAGCAGTATAACAGGTATGTTTGACAGCTTTCTAAGCTCGATCATGGTAGTTATCCCATCCATTTCGGGCATCATTACGTCGAGCAGAATGAGATGAATGTCTGTGCTTTTTATTATCTGAAGCGCCTCAAGCCCGTTTGAAGCGGTGAGAACACTGTAGTTTTCGGAAGAGAGGTATATTTCAAGAGCTGAAACGATGTCTCTTTCATCATCGCATACGAGTATGTTATACATTCTTAAATTCCTTTCCGGCAAAATAATGCCCTTTCTGACAATATAATACTACAAAAGATTTTAAGAAGCAATACGTTAAAGCTTTAAGAAAAGATTAAGATGGCAAAATGTCAATTTTTTCATATACCGGATATCCGCAGATAATTTTACACCCGAAAGGAGAAATTATAAATAAGCGCATACCTCTGCTGGCTTTCTGATAACTGCCTCCAAAATACAAATCCGTCTTTGCACGAATATAATAATGTAGGCGCTATATAAGACCAAAAAAATTTTTGCGGTCTGTATAACGGCGCCGCTTTTCGCTAAGAATAAAGACGTAGAAGAAAACGGAAAGAAAAACATAATATTCGGAGTGATAAGATAATGAACGTAAGAAGAGGAGATATCTATTATGCGGATCTGAGCCCCGTAGTCGGCTCTGAGCAGGGCGGAATGAGGCCGGTACTTATAGTACAGAACGACGTGGGAAACAAGTACAGCCCGACCGTGATAGCTGCGGCTATCACAAGCAGAACTTCAAAGAGCAAGCTTCCCACGCACATCGAGGTATACGCAGATAAGTACGGACTCGCAAAGGATTCCGTCATTCTTCTCGAGCAGATAAGAACCTTAGACAAGACACGCCTGAAGGAAAAAATGGGGCATCTTGACGAAAACGTAATGAACCAGGTGAACGACGCAATAACAGTAAGCTTCGGCTTAGAGCTCACGGCTCAGAGACAGGAGTTCATCGGGTGAAGAAAAGAGGGGGCGCAGAGCGTTCCCTCTTGATTTTTGCATTTTTACTTATCAACACAATTAAAATATGCAATTTGACAACTCAGTTGCCTCAGCCGATATCCGTATGCCAAGGCGATAGCGCTTAAATACAATTTTTATGATATAAATTGATTTTTCTATTGAAATTCGATAATTTTTGTGATATACTGATAAGCGACAAAGACTTTCGGCGCATCTGCGGAACTTTTTTGAGTTTTTTGCGTCATATTGTCAAATAACTTTTGCCGCACAGCGGCAGAACGGAGGATTACAATGAAAAAGATCAAAATCATTGCGCTCATCATAGCTGCGGTAATGACGCTGTCCGTGTTGACGCCGCTCGTATATGCGTCTAATATTGAATTGGAAGTTGACGTAAACGATTTGTTCAAAGATGACAAGGAAACAGGCGGCGAGACAGGTGGAGAGACCGGCGGAGAGACCGGCGGTGATACAAGCGGAAGCACCGGCGGCACCTCCGGCAGCGGTTCGGGAAAAACGTCCGGCGGCGGTTCGGGCGGAAGGTCCGGCGGAAATTCCGGAGGCACGTCCGGCAGCGGTTCAGGCGGTACGTCCGGCGGCACGACTACGCAACCCTCCGGAAACACTGAAAACAAGGGCGAAAACAACGGAGAAAACAACGGAGAAGATACCTTTATCATCCCCTCATTCTCTGACGTAAACAAAGACGACTGGTTCTACTCGGATGTTATGGCTCTTGCGCTTTTCGGCGTAATAAACGGCTATGAAGACGGTACATTCAAGCCATATCGCAGCGTTACGAGAGCCGAATATGTAAAGCTCCTCGTTTCCGCACTTATCGATCAGAACTTTACGACTAAGGATGTTATATTTAAGGATGTAGACCCCAATGCATGGTACGCTGATTATATTGCTACCGCTATTCTCTATGGAATAATTGATAAAAAAGACTACGGCGATACGTTTGATCCCAACGGTGCGATATCCAGACGCGAAGTTGCAAAGCTCAACGTAAACGCTTTTAAAGCAGACGTAGGCAAGTACAAGTCACCGTTTGCCGACACAGATGATCCCTACGCCATTGCGATGTATCAGTACTGCATCATGCAGGGCGAGGTAGACTCCGTAACGGGCGAGCGCAACTTCAAGCCCGATACAACCATAACCAGAGCCGAAACTGCGGCGGTAATATACAGAATACTCAGATCTGCGGCCGAGGAAAACTACATAGAGAAATTCAGGAGCGAGCATGACCTTCCGGGGCTTGAACCGATAAACCCTCCGGCACAGACCAATAATGAGTCGACGGGCGAAGCAGGGAAAGACGGTTCTGACGGTGAAGTACTTTGCTTAACTACTGCTGATAACGATTTGTATAACGCATATTTAAATGCTTGGGGTAACTCCCAAGCATTTCTCTCGTATAGCTATCCGTACGGGATAAATTCGGAAGAAACGCGCGAACTTATCGAAAAGAGCGCCGAGGTTTTTCAGCCGCAGCCGCTTCTCACCCGGAATCGGCTGCTCATCTGACGTTAAAGACGAGAGCTGAAGGCGACGTACATAACACATCTTTGACGCTCGAGTTCATATCAGGCGCATCATTATCGTACGAAGAGCTGTGCGAAAACGGCGAAAGGGCAAAACAGGCGGCGTATTCCGTCGCATCGGATATAGTGAAGGACTGCCGCGGCGATTTTGAAAAAGCAAGGGCAATACACGACTATATCGCATCTGTTTGCGAGTACGACGGTGAGATGGACGAGCTGTCATATACGGCGCTCGGAGCGCTCGGATACGGAAAGGCGGTCTGCCAGGGATACAGCGCGGCGTTCAATCTGCTGTGCAGGTGCGCGGGGCTGAGGTCTCTCGCAGTGTCTAACGACAGCCACATGTGGAACGTCGTACTCATTGACGGCGACATTTACCACTACGATGTGACATACGACGACGGGGATGTCATATTGCACGAATACTGCGGAGTAAAGGACGAGGGCACATTTTCTGATGAAGCTCATTCGGGCTTTACTCTTCCGAAAAAAGAATACTTCTATATTGACGGGACGGTTTTATGAAAGAAAAGATAATATATTTTGACAATGCGGCAACGACGGTTACAGACGAAGAGGCGGCGGAATACGCCTGCAGAATGATGCGGGAAGTATACGCAAACCCATCGTCTGCGCACTCATTCGGCTTTGAAGCCGAAAAGCACCTCAAGGAGGCGAGGGAGAACGTACTTCATGCTCTCGGCTACACTTCGAGGGACGGAGATGTGGTATTCACCTCATGCGGCACCGAGAGCGACAACATGGCGCTTTTCGGAGCGGCAAAGGCAAAGCGCAGGAGGGGAAACCGGATAGTTATATCGGATTCGGAGCACCCTGCCGTGGAAAACGCCGCAAAAGAGCTTGAGACGCAGGGATTTGAGCTTATTCGCATACCGACAAGGGGCGGAAAGATAGACCTTGATTTTGCCGCTTCCCAGATAAACGAAAAAACCGTGCTCGTGTCGTGTATGACGGTAAACAACGAGACAGGAGCCCAGTATGATCTGCAGTCGCTTTCCGAGATAACGAGGAGAAACGCTCCAAACGCTTATTTTCACACGGACGCCGTACAGGGCTTTACAAAGGTGCGCAACATATCGGCTTTTGACGCCGATCTCATAAGCGTCAGCGGACATAAGATACACGCGCCTAAAGGTGTCGGAGCGCTGTTTATAAAGAAGGGAGTGAGAGTGCCAAGCCTGCTGTACGGAGGCGGACAGGAGGGAGGACTTCGCTCCGGGACGGAGGCTATGCCTTCAATATGCGCTTTCGGGCTTGCCGCAAGGCGTGCGTCTGATGAGCAAAGTGAAAGAGAGGCGCATTTTGCAGTCCTCAACTCATACCTTCGCGAGAAGATAGCAAGGGAGACGGACGGCGTTATTATAAACTCCGGCACGGAGGGCTTTGCAAAGCATATAGTCAGCATTGCCCTGCCGGGAATAAGAAGCGAAATAATGCTGAGATACCTCTCGGAGAGGGGAATATACGTCTCGGCCGGCTCTGCCTGCTCGTCTAAAAAGGCGGATAACAGGGTGCTTTCAAATTTCGGGCTCTCCGAAAAAGAGGCGGACAGCACTCTCAGGATAAGCTTTTCAAAGTACAATACGACATGCGAGATAGACGCCTTGACAGAGAACATAAAGCAGGGAATGACCACGCTCCAAAGAGTCGGCAAATGATAAAATTTAACGTTAAAATTAACTGTGCTTAGTATTGACAAAATCTGCCGCAAAGGGTATAATTTTAGATGGATAGCAATAAGATTTAATATCTGTCAATACTTTGCCGCTTTGGCAAATAAGAGGGGTGCATTTACTTGAATATAAACAGACTTTACGAGGTGCTCAGAGGCGAAGAAGCCCTTTTGGTAATGACGGAAGGCGACGCAGTGCCGAGGGGAGCCGTATCCGATATAAAGGGTGCAATGGAGATAAAAGGCGTATCTTACGATACCCGCCATATCAAGGAGGGCGACGTGTTTGTCGCCGCAGTCGGAAACGTCGCCGACGGACACGCATTTATTCCTCAGGCTATAGAAAAAGGTGCGGCGGCAGTAGTTTGCGAGGTAAAGGAAGCTTATGACAAGTATTCCGCACTCTATCCGGATACACCGTTCCTGCTTGTGAAAAATTCGAGAATAGCCCTTGCCATAGCCTCAGCCGAATTTTACGGAAATCCCTCAAAGAAGCTGAAGCTCATCGGTCTTACCGGTACCAAAGGCAAGACGAGCACGTCGTTCATGATAGCCGGTATTCTCGAAAAGGCTGGCATTTCCTGCGGAATAATAGGAACGACGGGTATATATTACGCCGGAAAGTACGAGTTTATCGACAACTCGACGCCCGAAAGCTGTGAGCTTCAAAGGATATTTGCCGAAATGGTAAAGTGCGGAGTAGAGTACTGCGTCATGGAGGTATCCTCCCAGGCGCTGATGATGTACCGGGTATACGGACTTCACTATGAGACCGCAGTATTTACAAACATCTCTCCCGACCATATAGGAGACGGCGAGCACAAGAGCTTTGAAGAATATCTCTCCTGCAAGGGCAAGCTCTTTACCATGTGCGACAGAGCCGTCATAAATCTCGACAGCGACAAGGCGGATTACATAACAGACATACTGAAGGAAAACGGCACGCCGTACTACACATATTCCTGCACCGGGAAGGATTCGGATTTTTCGGGCGGCGAGGAGAAGTTCGTCATAGACGGCGGCATGAAGACGGAGTATACGCTCAGGTCAAAGAGCGGCATTGAAAAGCGACTGCACGTAAACGTGCCGGGTAAGTTCTCGGTGTACAATTCGCTGTGCGCTTCAAGCGTGGGACTTGTCATTGGCATAAGCACTGACGTTATAGACGAAGCAATGAAGTGCGTTAAGGTAATAGGCAGGACGGAGGTTGTCCACCACCCGAAATGCAACATACCCGTACTCATAGACTATGCGC
>CAJOMW010000063.1 GCA_905235695.1 uncultured Clostridia bacterium
CGGGCGGCGGAACTGCCGAAAAGCCGGTCGGGCTTGTGTATATGGGAATAGCCTCAAGCAGCGGATGCCACACTAAAAAGCTTCTGCTTGCGCAGTACTCCTCGTCACCCGACAGGGATTTTATAAGGACGCTGACGGCGACGAACGCATTTAAGGCGGCAATTGAGGAGCTGGAGAAGCTTTAAAAGGAGGAAACCATGACCGACCTCGAAAAATACATCTTTGAGCTCTCGAAGCTCGACATATACAAAGCAGTTTTCTCTCTCAAAGCGGAAAAGGACGGAAAATATATCAAGGCCGTTCTGAAAAAGCTGCCGGAAAATACGTATCAGCTCGAAAGCTTCACGGAAAAGCAGGCTTTTCACGAGAATTTCGGGGAGGCGGAGCTATGCGGCAAGATTTTTGAAATCTTCCCATCCGTCTTTAAGCAGAGCGAGATATTCACGGGCGAATACGTATACAGCGCTAAAATCTCAAAAAAGGGAAAGCTTTTGCACTCGCGCCGCAAAAACACCGAGAGCGTGCAGACAGCCGAGAGCCACAACCGAAAGAAAAACCATATAATAGACGTCGAGAATCTGCCGCCCGTGTTTCGTGAGATAGGTATCTCGGACGAAAGCGGCAAGATAATAAACTCAAAATACGACAAGTTCAAGCAGATATGCCGCTTTACGGAGCTTATAAACGACGAGGTGTCAAAGGATACTCGCGAAGAATACAACATAGTCGATTTCGGCTGCGGAAAGTCGTATCTCACGTTTATAATCTACTTCTACTTTACCGAATTGCTCCACAAGAAGGTAAATATAACAGGGCTTGACCTGAAAGAGGACGTAATAGCAAAGTGCAATGCGCTTGCCGGAAAATACGGGTATGAAAACCTGCATTTTCTCTGCATGGACATAAAGGACTACGTCCCGGGCGGAAGCGTCGACATGGTGATAGCCCTGCACGCCTGCGATACGGCAACGGACTACGCTCTCTTTAACGCAGTCAAGTGGAAGAGCGACTACATCTTTTCCGTTCCCTGCTGTCAGAAAGAAGTAAACGGCATGATAAAGGCGGAAAGCCTCACGCTTCTGACGGATTACGGACTTATAAAGGAGCGCTTCTCGTCGCTTGTGACAGACGCGATGCGTGCAAAGCTCCTTGAAGAAGCAGGGTATACGGTTGACGTTGCGGAATTTATCGGCTTTGAGTTTTCGCCTAAGAACGTGCTCATACGCGCAAAGCGCAGAAAGTCCGCCGACAGGTACAAGATAAGCCGCATAAAGGGCGAGCTGGAGAGCGTAAAAAAAGAGTTCGGCGCTGAAATAACGCTCGAAAAGCTGCTCAAGGACGAAAATCTTATTTAAGGTACATGTATATAACAAAAAAAGAGCCCTCCATGCGGACTCTTTTTTTAATTTATTCAGTCGTCAACTCTCGAGCCGAGCACGTCTATGTTTTCCCTGTAAAACTGCTCGTATCTTCCCTCATCGAGCGCCTCTCTTATGCGCTCCATAAGCGTGTTGTAAAAATACAGGTTGTGAAGTACGCAGAGGCGCATTGCGAGAAGCTCTCTCGCCTTGAAGAGGTGTCTCACGTACGCTCTCGAGTAATTGCGGCAGGTCGGGCAGTCGCAGCCCTCCTCTATCGGTCTCGGATCGCGCTCGTACTTGTTGTTGTTCAGGTTGATAAGTCCCTTGCTCGTAAAGAGGTTTCCGTGACGGGCATTGCGGCTCGGCATTACGCAGTCGAAAAAGTCCACTCCGCGCCGAACTGCCTCGAGTATATTCACCGGTGTTCCGACGCCCATGAGGTATCTCGGCTTATTTTCGGGCATGAACGGCTCAACCGCCTCTATTATCTCGTACATCACCTCAGCCGGTTCTCCGACGGCAAGTCCGCCTATTGCGTAGCCGTCAAGGTCAAATTCGGCTATTCTCTTCATGTGGTCTGTTCTCAGATCGGCAAAAGTACAGCCCTGATTGATTCCGAACAGCATTTGCTTTGGATTTACGGCGTCGGGCATGGCATTGTTTTTCGCGACCTCTTCCTTGCATATCTTCAGCCATCTCGTCGTCCTCTCGCACGCCGCCTTTGCGTAGTTGTACTGCGCCGGATTGGCAACGCACTCGTCGAACGCCATAGCGATGGTCGAGCCGAGGTTAGACTGTATCTTCATGCTCTCTTTCGGTCCCATGAATATGCGCTTTCCGTCCATGTGCGAGGCAAACAGCACGCCTTCATCGCTTATCTTTCTCAGCACGGCAAGTGAAAACACCTGAAATCCGCCGCTGTCGGTGAGAACCGGTCCCTGCCAGTTAAAGAACTTGTGAAGCCCTCCGAGCTCCTTTATCACGTCGTCGCCGGGGCGAACGTGAAGGTGATACGTATTGGACAGCTCGACCTGGCATTTTATCTGCTTTAAGTCGTCGGTGCCGACAGCGCCCTTTATCGCCGCAGACGTTCCGACATTCATAAATACCGGCGTCTCGATAACTCCGTGCGGAGTTACAAACCTTCCCCTTCTCGCCGTGCCTTCTTTTTTCAGTAACGTAAACATATTCGTGTATATCCTTTCAGATTTATATCTGTTTTTATATCTGTTCTTTTTCCGCGCTCAGTGAGTACAGACGGATCTTTGCGTTTTCAAGGACGAAGAAAATCCCTGCGCTCTCTGCCTTTTCAAATTTTCTCGTCTCTGTGAGAGAGCCGTCGGTGTAAAGCGACACAGCGGCGCTTTTTCTGTCGATCACAACGTCGTATTCGTGCTTTTCGCCGTCGGTCGATGCGCAAAATACCGTGTTTTCGTCCTCCTCAGTCGGCGTCGGGTTGTTTGCCATTATGCAGAAGACTCCGTCTCTGCCGATGCGCTTTGCCCCGATTTTCACACGCACCTTTTCGGCTTTGTCAAGCAAAAATCCGTGTATGAGTCCCGGAATGGATTTCCCGCCGGTGCTCATCTCAACATACCTGCCGTCGCCGTCCTTGCCGAATGAAAATGCCGTCGGGACAAGCTCGGTTGCAGCAGCTGTCGCACTATCAAAGCCGAGGTCGACTATCCTACTCGCATTATCTATATCAACCATGTACGGCAGAGACACATCTTCCATATAGGAAGTTTCCCCCGTCGCCATATTCGTCACAGAATCGGCATGACCTGAAATGTATATATTCTTTACGTTTTCCGATGTGCGGATAAAGTCGTTGCAGCTCCAAAGACTTATCGACTGATACCTGAAATCGGGACACGGCCAAAGAAGCACGCTCGGGTCAGCCGTTTCGTAAAGGAGCGGAGAGCCACCGCGGTAGCCATGGTGACCTACCTGCAAATAATCGCATTTTATAGTTTCTTTTGAATATCTTGATGTGACTATATTTGAAATTTTCTGAAGTCCGTCTCCGAGCCAAAGCACTTTCCTGCCGCAAAGCTCCATCATAAACACTATTGAAGAATTGTTTATATTCTCTGTCTCGTCCGGGCACAAGTCCTCGCACACGGCGAGCACGGTAAAGGTCGCATCCGCAAAGCGAAAGACGTCTCCGCTTCTCGCAATTATCTTTTCCGTTTTTGTGAGCGAAGCGACAGCGGCGAGAAATTCGCCCTGCTCCTTGGGAAAGGGAGACGTGTATATTTCGGACGAAGCAAAATTGTATATTACCCTCTCGAGTATCACGTCGTCGGAATGATCTTCGCAAAGCTTAATAAACGCACGCACATGGTCGCTGTGCGGATGAGTGAAGAACCATGCGGCGATAACGGGCTTATCCGAAAGCACGTTCTGCTCTTTTATATGGTCGTACAGCCGCTCGCTCTCCTCGTAGTCGTCGTATCCGCCGTCTATAAGCACCATTCTGCCGTCACTGAGGCGTATAAGATAGCTCATGCCGCAGTCCACGTTGATATATGTCAGCTTCAGCTGTGTGAGCAGAGGCGATGCAACGCTCTCGTACTTTGTTTCATCCTTTGTGGGAAGAGCACGGAGAGGCTCGAAAACGATGCGGACGTCGCCGTCACAAGGTGTGAAGTACACTGTATATCTGCAATTTTCGTATGTAAAAGTCGAAAAGGCGTTGCCGTCAAGCTCGTTTTCGGTGTAAAGAGCCGCGCCGTTTTCGGACAGGTGTGATTTCAGCTCTATGTAAGCGCCTTTTCCCACATTCGGAAGACGAATCAGCTTTGCGCCTTCAAGAAGCTCAGTTGTTTCTGAATCGGCATAAACCGAGCCGCAAATTTTTTCAATATCACACATAATATATATTCCCTTTTGGTCAGAGCCTTCCGAACATTCTCTCTATTCTCTCCTTGCTGAACTCCGCAATTACAGGTCTGCCGTGAGGACAGTACAGAACGGCGTCGTTGTTGAATATTTCATAAAGTATTCGCTTGTCGTCTATTTCCGTGTTCTTGTTTCCGGCCTTTATAGCGGCCTTGCAGGCGGCGGTGTAGAGAGCTCGGTCGAATATCTCTCCTGCGCTTCTCGTGTTGCCCTCGGCCAGCGAGCCTGCGAGGAACACGAACGTGTCCTTTACGTCGCCGATCCCGAGTACGCTCGGTATTGAGCGGATAAGGTAGGAATCCGAGCCGAACTCCTCAAAGTCAAAGCCTATCTTTGAAAAATACTCCACGTGCGCCGAAACCGCCTCAAATTCCTTGGGCGTGAGCGTTACGGGAAGCGGTTCGAGCAGATACTGGGCGTCGTTGTTGTCGCGTGCGTGCTTTATGCGCTCGTATATTATGCGCTCGTGTGCGGCGTGCTTGTCTATCATGTAGAGATTTCCGTCGTGTTCGGCGATTATATAGGTGTCGAACGCTTCGCCTATGTACTTTGTCGTGTCTATCTGACCTTTTTCGATAAACTCGCTCTGAGTCTGCACACTTACCTTTTGTATTTCCTGCTTTTCCTGCTCTCCGTCGGCAGTGCTGCCGCCGCTTTGAGCCGCCGCCTTTGCCTCAACTTCGCTTATTTCCGGGTGAAGCTTCATATCTTCGTACACGTCGGTGAGCTTTATCCCGGACTTTTCTCTTTCTTCGGCATTTGTGTTATCGCTCTGCGGCACATCGAACGGATTTTCAAATACGACATCGCTCTGTACAGCCGAAGATGCTTTTTTCGGATCTTTTGCGTCGCCCTTCAGCGCATCGAGTATCCTTTTCGTATCGGAGCTGTCGAAGCGGACGCTATCCTTTGAGGATATTCCGGAATACTCGTATGAGCCTGCCTTGCCGTACTTTTCCTCTGCGCCAAACGTCCTCACCGAGCCTTGTGATGTGCTTTCGGGTTTCGATTCCCCGGTATTTTCTTTCTTATTATCGCCCTTATTTTCGCCCTCTGCCATATCGAAATCGAATATGTCGGTAATTCCCCTTGAGAGCGCATTTTTGACTGCAAAATACACGGTGTCGAACAGCTTTCTGTCGTCCGAGAATTTTATTTCGAGCTTTGCCGGGTGTATGTTTACGTCTACGAGCCTCAAATCAATCGTAACAAAGATAACGCATGACGGAAACTTTCCCGCCGGGCAAAATCCTCTGAAGCCCTCCTCCACTGCCGCCATCATGGTGCGCGATTTTACGTATCTGCCGTTGACGAAGAAATTCTGCATATTTCTGTTAGGTCTGCAAATCTCCGGCTTTCCTATATAACCGTAGGCACGTATTCCGGCGTACTCGTAGTCGAGCGGAAGCATTGCCGAGGCAAAGTCCTTGCCGATGGCGGAATATATGGCGTTTTTCAGCTTGCCGTCGCCGGGAGTCTGCAATTTTACGCTGCCGTCCGATATGAGAGTCAGGGCGATCTCCGGCTTTGAAACGGCAAATTTCTCGCAGACGGCATAGACCGCTATGCCCTCCGTGGAATTCTTCTTTAAAAACTTACGGCGAGCCGGGGTGTTCTCAAATATATTTTCCGCAATAATCGTGGTGCCGTTTGGACAGCCTGCGTCCTCTGGCTCTCCCGCCTCTCCGAAAACGCAGTCAAAGAGCGTTCCGGTCTCGTCCTCTTCACGCTTGGTGAGTATGCGAAGTCTTGAAACGGATGATATTGCCGCAAGAGCCTCTCCTCGGAAGCCGAGAGTTCCTATGGCTTCAAGGTCGCTTCCTGTCTTTATCTTGCTCGTCGCATGGCGAAGTATCGTCTTCGGCACGTCTTCTCGAGCTATTCCGCAGCCGTCGTCCGTAATACGAATAAAGGACGTTCCGCCGTCCTTTATCTCTACTATTACACTGCTTGCGCCTGCGTCCGCACAGTTCTCCAGCATTTCCTTGACGGCAGACGCCGGGCGCTCAACTACTTCGCCGGCCGCAATAAGATTTGCCGTTTGCTTGTCAAGAATATTTATTATGCCCATTCCACCTCCGAAATTCCGATAAGTCAAAATTTATGATATTGAAAATTTAAGGCTGATGTCGGCCGCCTTTACCGTGTGCGTCAGCGCACCGATGGATATTATGTCAACACCCGTTGCGGCGACGTCTCTGAGCGACTTTTCGCCCATGTTTCCGCTTGCCTCGACAACTGCTCTGCCGTCAATTATATCTACGCACTCGCGCATGAGATCATTGCTCATATTGTCGAGCATTATTATATCAGCTCCTGCTTCAAGAGCTTCGAACAGCTGCTCCTTCGTCTCCACCTCGACCTCTATCTTCAGCGTGTGGGGAATCGTGTTTCTCGCATTTCTTACCGCATTTACTATGCCGCCCGAGACGGCTATGTGATTGTCCTTTATGAGAACGCCGTCGGCGAGGTTGAAGCGGTGATTGGTTCCGCCGCCTACCCTTACAGCGTACTTTTCGAGCACTCGCATACCGGGCGTGGTCTTTCTCGTGTCGGTTATCTTTGCCTTTGTCCCCTCTACCTCGCGTACCGCTTCGCGCGTTCTCGTAGCAATTCCCGTAAGTCTCTGCATGAAGTTCAGCGCCGTCCTCTCTCCGGTGAGTACGTTCTGAGCGTTGCCGTCAACCGTCGCAAAAACGGTACCCTTTTCGATAAAGTCCCCGTCCTTTGCGTCGGTCTTAAAGAGGATGCCGCCGTCAAGCTTTGCGAATATATGCTCTGCAAGGTCAAGACCGCAGATTACCATGTCCTCCTTGGCGATGAATCTGCCGTGAGCAGTCTTGTCGGAGGGGATAGTGGAAAGCGTTGTTATATCGCCCGTTCCGATGTCCTCGCTGAGTGCAAGATTTATGAGGCTTTCTACCTGTGGATTATTGTAAAAAAGGTTCATGTCCGTCTCCTGTCAAATCATTCAATCAACTATATAGTGCGAGCCTATGCTCTCTTTTCTCTTGCAGGCGCTCTCGGCAATTACCGTAGAAGCTACCGCCGCATTGAATACCGTATATTCTTTTATGTTTTCAAGTCTTCTCTTTCTGTACTTGTCGTATATCCTGTCAAGCTCGCGGTGTGTGTACTCGAGCGAAGATGTGTGGCGTATCGCCCCGACGTACTCCGTCATGAGCGACTTCATATACGCTATATCATCGTCTATCTCGCTGTCGGGCGGGCAGACGTCGTCAAATTCCTCGCTGCGAGGCATCTCAAACTTATATCCGTCGTTCTTTCTGAAGTCGCCGTTTATTTTAAGTGCGGCGCGCCTTCCGAATACCAAACACTCGAGCGTAGAGTTGCTTGCAAGACGGTTGGCTCCCTGTACTCCCGTGCAGGCGACCTCTCCGCAGGCGTAAAGCCCCGATACGGTGGTTCTCGCATGGAGATCCGTGCGGACTCCGCCCATGAGATAGTGCTCGGTTGGGTGTACCGGTATACTATCCTTCGGAACGTTAATTCCGAGCGAGCGGCACTTTTCAAATATCGTCGGGAAGCGCTTTGCGAAGAACTCTTCGTCCATGTCGGACACGTCCAGATATACGCAGTCGTCCCCGGTCTTCATCATGTTTTTCAGTATTTCCCTCGTAACTATATCGCGCGGCGCAAGGTCGCGAAGAGAGTGCTTGTTGTACATAAATGCCTCGCCGCTCTTGTTGCGAAGCACTGCTCCTTCTCCCCTGACGGCTTCGGATATAAGAAACATCTTTCCGTCCTCAACGCCGACAGCAAGCGCCGTCGGGTGGAACTGCACGAACTCCATGTCCTTGCACACAGCGCCCGCCCTCATGCAGGCGGCGATGCCGTCTCCTGTCGTGCCTTTGGGGTTGGTGGAGAACTTATAGAGCTGACCTATCGATCCGGTGGCGATCACGATGTTCCTCGAATATATTACCCTGTCCTCGTCTCCGTCGTTTACCACAACGCCTATCGCTCCGTTTTTGTCTGTGAGAATGTCGACGAGAAAGGTATTGAAGAATACGCTTATATTCTCTCTTCCAGAAGCCACCTCGCCGAGAGTTTTGGTCATTACCCTGCCTGTCGCATCTCCTCCGCAGTGCAGTATTCTGCGGCAGCAGTGTCCGCCCTCGCGAGTGACTATTATGTTTCCGTCTTCGTCCTTGTCGAACTGTACGCCGAGCCTTATGACGTCGTTTATTACCTCGGGACCTTCGCGGACAAGCACTTCTACGGCTTTTTTGTCGCAGTGTCCGGCTCCGGCCATCAGCGTGTCCTGAATATGAGCTTCAAACGAGTCGGTTTCCTGAGTGACTGCGGCGATTCCTCCCTGTGCAAGCCATGAGCTTCCGGAATCTATCCCGCCCTTTGATATTATTGCGACCGAGTGTTTAGGGTCAATATTGAGAGCGCAGTACAGTCCGGCAAGTCCGCCGCCGACGATTACCACGTCATACGTCTCGCCTTCGTCCCTGACCTTGTCGTTTGTAAAAAGGTATCTTCTCATAGATGTAACTCTTTTCTGCCGAAAGCCCCGTTTTAACGGGCTTATCAGCGGCATCTGAATTTAATATGCGCATATCTTGCAGCACTTTGTCTCATATCCGTAAACTTATTCCATTATAACATTATATTGTTAACAAAACAAGTATAAACTATTACAGGATATGAGATATGGTTTTTGCGCAAAACGAGAAAAAACCTCGGGCTTGGCTGCCCGAGGTAAAAAGATGGATAATCTTTAGCAATCAAAGCAAAAGCGTCGCTTTTGATATTCTTTTTCTGTTGTGCTGCTTAGCAAAGTTGCGGCCGGCGAAAGCGCCGCTTTTGCCAATTCTGCATTTTGCATTAAAAAATCACTTCGTGATTTTTCTCAATACGCTTTTCCCCAGTAAACGAGCTTCTTCGCTTCTCTTCCGCAGCAAACGCACTTGTCGGAGAGCTTTTCCTGCTCGAACGGTATGCATCTCGAGCCG
>CAJOMW010000064.1 GCA_905235695.1 uncultured Clostridia bacterium
ATTTTTTTCATAATTCCATTCTTTTGCCAAAAGTGGATTAACAGTTTGCAAATCATTATAGCCTTTTAAAGCTTTTTTGCCCGTGCAATATGGGCATCCGCGCCCGTTATTTCTATGAGCTATAGTTGCTGACCACTCGTGCCCTTTTTGACATTTCCACCATACTTTTGTACGGCTACCAAGAGTTAATATTTTGGGATCAAAATTTAATTCATTATTCTTTTCCCAGTTCCACTCTGCCATCAGTTGAGCATTATAGCTCACATATTTCTTTTCTTTTGTTTTATCCATAATACCCAACTCCTTTCTTTGTTCTTTCGTTAATATTCAACATCAAATATTTTACAATTTTGTCCCTTACATTTCAAACTTTAAAAAGACTGTATAATTATGTGTTGACATAATTTTCAACATTTTCAACATAGTTATCAACAATATTTTTTGTAATCTGCCGTCGAACATTGCCGATTTCAACAGAATGTTGATAACTTTTGCCTTTTTCGACAAATGATTATGTTAACGCCGTCAACCTCAGAATGAGACGTCAGCAGTTGCGTATGCGTTGAGAGAGTAGTCGAAAAAGTCGGATGTGCCGTTTATATACTCGTAGTACGCCTGAGAGCCTATCATTACGGCGTTGTCGCCGCAGAGATACTTCGGCGGACAATAAAACTCCACGTTGTTTTTCCCGCAAAGCGATGCGATCGACGTCCTCAGGTGGCTGTTTGCCGAAACTCCGCCGGCAAGCACCAGCTTTCGCGATCTGAAAAGCGTTTCTGACTCGAAAAGCCGCTCAAGACGGATATTTACTGCGCCGGTTATCGCCCTTGTAAACGACGCCGCGACGTCCTCCTTGCAAATTTCCTCTCCCTTTTGAGATGCGGTGTGCAGATAGTTTATCGCCGCCGTCTTCAGCCCCGAGAACGAGAAGTCGTAGGGGCAGTCCTTTACGGCAGCGCGCGGAAAATCTATCGCCCTGTCGTTTCCCTGCCTTGCGAGAGCGTCCATCTTTGCGCCGCCGGGATATTCGAGCCCCATGAGCCTTGCGACCTTGTCGAACGCCTCGCCTGCCGCATCGTCTCTCGTCGCTCCTATGCACTCAAAGTCGGTGTAGGCGTTTACGTTTATCAGAGACGTGTGACCGCCGGACATTACCAGCGCCGTGAACGGCGGTTCGAGGAGCTTTTGCTCTTTTCCGTCGAAAAACACGTAGTTTGCCGCAACGTGTCCACGTATGTGATGCACCGGAATGAGCGGCAGATTTGCCGAATAGGCAAGTCCCTTTGCAAAGCTCACTCCCACGAGAAGCGCTCCGATAAGTCCGGGGCGGTTTGTTACGGCTACCGCATCTATGTCCTTCATGGTAAGTCCCGCGCCGTCGAGTGATTCCGAAACCACCCTGCCTATTGCCTCCGTGTGCGCCCTTGACGCTATCTCCGGCACAACGCCGCCGTACAGAGCGTGAACCTCTATCTGCGAGGCGACGACGTTTGAGAGCACCTCTCTCCCGTTTCTGACGACGGACGCCGCCGTCTCGTCGCAGGACGATTCTATTGCGAGAATATTCATCTGTGTTTGACTTTTCCTTTCCTGTCTCCGAGTGTCAGAGATAAAAATTCATGAGAACTGCGTCTTCTGTCGGGTCCGAGTAGTAGTTTTTTCTCACGCCGACCTCTTCAAAGCCGTGTTTTTTATACAGGGATACAGCGGCGTTATTTGAGCTTCTCACCTCAAGGGTTATGAGGTGCGAGTTGTTGTCCGCCGCATACTCTTTCAGCTTTTCTATGAGAAACGACGCCGCGCCTCTCCTTCTGTACGCCTCGTCTGTCGCGATGTTCGCTATCTGAAGCTCTCCGCATACGTCCGTAAAGCTTATATAGCTTGCGAGCTTGTCCTCCCCATCTTTATCAATAGCGAGGAAGATATTATTTATATCAAACGACACGAACTCCTCTATAGCCTTTATGCTCCATGGCTTTGAAAAGCATTTCTTTTCCATGTCGGCAATGGCGCCGGAATACCTGCCGTCGTAGTCCGAAAAGACAAATCCGCTCATATTTTTCCGTCTTTCAGGGCGGCGATTATCCTGCCGATGCCGTCTTTTATCTCGCCGAGCGCCCTTTTGTATTCCACGATATCTCCGCCGAACGGATCGGCAACTTCAACGGGGAAATAGTATATCTTGTCGGCGTATTTCGGGAACGCCGCAATGAGCGACGATGCGATGGAAGAGGTAAGTCCGAATACTGCGCCGCTCTCCTTGACCATGCTTTCGGTTATCTGCCTTGAAGAGCCGGAAAGCTCTATTCCTTCATCCTTCAGTACGGCTGCCGAGTTATCCGAATAAGCAAGTCCGTCTCTCGTGAAAAGGCCGGCTGAAGATGCGTGCGCATCTACGCCCTCTCTCTCTGCACTGTCATTAAAAACGGCCTCCGCCATCGGGCTTCGGCAGGTGTTTCCCGAGCACACGAACAGTATTTTTTTCATATAAACGCTTCTTTCGTCATTTATGTATCAGTACCCGAATTTTCCGCTCAGGCTGTCGTCGTTTTCTATCCAGTCTGATACGTCATAGACGGTAAACTCCTCGGGTGTCTCGCGGACTATGACCTTGCTTATCCCGGCGTTTATGACAAGGCGCTTGCACATCATGCAGCAGCAGGCGTTTCTCACAAGCTCTCCGGTCTTTGCGTCAAGTCCGGCAAGGTACATGGTCGAATCGAGCATCTGCTCGCGGCTCGCGCTGATTATAGCGTTTGACTCTGCGTGGACCGAGCGGCACAGCTCGTATCTCTCGCCGCGCGGAATGTTAAGCTCGTCACGCGTACAGCGGCAAATGTCGGAGCAGTTCTTTCTCCCTCTCGGCGCCCCGACGTATCCGGTCGACACTATTACGTCGTTCTTTACGATTATCGCTCCGTACTTCTTTCTGAGGCAGGTAGAGCGCTCGGCAACCGTCTGAGCAATATCGAGGTAGTAATTCTCCTTGCTTATCCTTTCCATTTGACCTTAGTCCTTTCCGTCTCAATATAAAATGGGCATTATACTACATATTAGATATATTATATCCTATATCATTCCTTAAATCAAGTACTTTTTCAAATTTTTAAAATACAAAAAATTTGAATACCGTATTGCCATTTTATATATTTTATGGTATAATCAGAATAAATAATTATGCAATCATGTAAATCACTCATAAAAAGGGGCAATAAAAATGAATTTTGAGTTTTCGGAAAAAGTAAAAGGGCTGAAGCCCTCTGCAATACGTGAAATATTCAAGTCGCTCACCGATCCGTCGGTAATATCTTTCGCTGCGGGAAATCCGTCTCCCCTCTCTTTCCCCGTCGAAAAGCTGCAGGGACTTGCAAATGAAATATTTGAAAACGAGGCGGCTTCCTCGCTCCAGTACGGCATTACCGAGGGCTACTATCCGCTCCGCGAGCAGGTCGCAAAGCGCCTCAAGGACAAGTTCAATATAGGAAAAGACTTTGACAGCACCATAATCGTCTCCGGCGGTCAGCAGGGCATAGACCTTGCATGTAAGGTTCTGTGCAACGAGGGCGACACCGTCGTATGCGAAAATCCGAGCTTTATAGGCGCGCTCAACGCCTTCCGCTCATACAACGTAAACCTCAAGGGGCTTGACGTCGGCGACGATGGCATAGATCCATGTGAGCTTGAAGCTCTACTCAAGAAAGATAAGAGAGTAAAGCTCATATACCTTATCCCGACCTTCCAGAATCCCGCCGGGATCACCACGTCTCTCGAAAAGAGAAAAGCCATACTTGCAATAGCAAAGAAATACGGCGTAGTCATACTCGAGGACAACCCGTACGGCGAGCTGAGATTTTCGGGTGAGGACATACCGACCTTAAAAAGCATGGACGACGAGGGCATAGTCCTCTACTGCGGCTCCTTCTCAAAGGTGCTCTCGGCAGGCATGAGAGTGGGCTTTGTCTGCGGTCACAGCGAGCTTGTGCAGAAGATAGTCGTCGTAAAGCAGACAAACGACGTTCACACGAATTTGTTCTTCCAGATGCTCTGCTCAAGGTTCATTGACAGATACGGACTTGACGAGCACGTAAAGTCGATACGTGCGCTTTACGGCAAAAACTGTGCCAAGATGCTCTCCTGCATGGACGAGCAGTTCCCGTCAACCGTCAAATACACCCGTCCCGACGGCGGTCTGTTCCTGTGGGTGACGCTTCCGGAGGGCACGGACATGAAGGAATTCATAAAGCGCACCATAGACGCAAAGGTCGCAGTGGTTCCCGGAGAGACCTTCCTCCCCGAGCCGGATAAAAAGACCTATTCGTTCAGAATGAACTACTCAATGCCGACGGAGGAACAGATAGAAAAAGGCGTCGGGCTTCTCGGCGGAGTAATAAAGTCGATGAACATATAAAGCGAGACGAAAAGAGGAAAAGAAATGAGTGAAAATATAAATATCGCACCGGAGCAGGCGGCTCCCGAAAAGAGAAAGAGAATATTCTCCGGCGTACAGCCGAGCGGAATACTTACCCTCGGAAACTATCTCGGAGCGATAAAGAACTGGGTAGCCCTTCAGAATGACTACGACTGCCTTTACTGCGTCGTCGACCTTCACGCAATAACCGTAAGACAGGTGCCTACCGACCTGAGAAGGCGTACTCTTGAAGGACTTGCGCTGTACGTCGCCTGCGGAATAGATCCCGAAAAATCCATAATGTTCGTGCAGAGCCATGTTCCGTCCCACGCAGAGCTTGCGTGGGTGCTCGGGTGCTACACCGGCTTTGGCGAGCTGTCAAGGATGACGCAGTTCAAGGACAAGTCCCAGAAGCACAGCGACAACATAAACGCCGGGCTATTTACCTATCCCGTACTGATGGCGGCGGATATTCTCCTCTATCAGGCGGATCTCGTGCCGGTAGGACTTGACCAGAAGCAGCACATAGAGATAACAAGGGACGTCGCTCAGCGCTTCAACGGCATATACGGCGACGTGTTCACGATTCCCGAGCCGTATATCCCCAAAACCGGAATGAAGATAAACTCTCTCACCGATCCCACAAAAAAGATGAGCAAATCAGATCCCAACCCCGCCTCGTTCGTCGCAATAATCGAGAGCAGGGACGAGACCATAAGAAAGATAAAGAGAGCCGTAACCGACTCGGATGCCGTAGTAAGATATGCTGAAGGCAAGGACGGCATAAACAACCTGATGACGATATACTCGTCGTTTACCGGAAAGAGCTTTGACGAAATAGAAAAGGAATTTGACGGCAAGGGCTACGGAGACTTCAAGGCGGCGGTCGGAGAGGTCTGCGCAGACGGGCTTGAAAACGTCAGAGCCGAATATGCGCGAATCATAAAGGACAAGGCGTATCTTGAGGGCATAATGAAGGACGGTGCGGAAAAAGCGCTGTATCTGTCGAAAAAAACGCTCTCAAAGGTATATAAAAAAGTCGGTTTTTACGCAAAATAAAAGTGCGGTCCGACTTTAGAAAAACTTCGAAGGGAAAATGACCATGATACAAATGTACGGATCCGTGTTCAACACGTATTTCGGAATAATAATTGCGGCTGTATGCGCTTTCTTCATATCGGTAACGACTACGCCGGTCATACGGACTTTGGCATTCAGATTCAAAGTCACCGACGTGCCTAAGGACAACCGCCGCATGCACAAAACTGAGATGCCTCTCATGGGCGGAGTTGCGATTTTCCTTGCATTTACCGTATCGGTACTCATATTCTGCAAGCCGTCGATCCAGACATACGGTATGCTGCTCGGAAACCTCGTCATCGTAATAACCGGCATAATCGACGACAAGTACGACATGAACGCATTTGTCAAGCTGTTTATGCAGATAGCGGCGTCGCTTATTGCTGTTTTCAGCGGAATAACGATAGAGCAGTTCAACATACTCGGTCACACCATAGAGTTCGGATTTTTCGCACCGATCGTCACGGTGCTTTGGATAACCGCCCTCACCAACGCCGTAAACCTCATTGACGGTCTCGACGGCCTGTCCTGCGGCGTTTCGACGATTGCCGCCACCACGCTTCTCTTATCGCTTCTCATAACCGACACGGATCTCGGCGTTATCTGCATGATTGCCATACTCGTCGGTGCGTGCGTCGGCTTTCTGCCCTTCAACTTCAATCCCGCAAGGATATTCATGGGAGACACGGGAGCGCTGTTCCTCGGATACACCCTCGGAGTTCTGTCCATACAGGGCTGCTTCAAGCTGAACGGCTTAGTCTCCTTCTGGGTGCCGCTCCTCGTATTCGCCCTTCCTCTTGCAGACACGGCATTTGCCTTTCTGCGCCGCATATTCAAGGGTGAAAACCCCTTCAAGCCCGACAGAGGACACCTTCACCACAAGCTCATAGACAAGGGCTTCGATCAGAAGCACGCCGTTATGATACTGTACGCCGTAAGCGGTCTTCTCGGAATTTCCGCCATAATATTCTCGCTCGGCTGGACGATAAAAGCGCTGATAATGACCGTCTGCGCAATTCTGATACTCTACGGCAACCTCAACTTCTCTTTTGAGAGAAAGGATATAGCGGAGTCTCAGAATGAAATGATAGAAGCTGATATGAAAGAAGCAGCCGCAGAAAAAGCTATGCAGGAAAAGCCGGAAGAAGAGAAGCTCAAAGAGGACAAAGAATAAAAAAATAGCATAAATAAGGAGGCAAAGACATGAAAAAACTATCCGGATTTCTCGTTGGTTTTCTGGACGTTCTCGTCGTCTTTGCGGTCCTTGCGTTTATCATGTACGGACTCTGGTCGATAGGGCTCGTCGAGCCGCCTTCGTTTCTCTCTCCCCTCTTTTCAAGGTCTGGCACATACGGCGGCGAAGACGTCCGAAGGTCGAGCGATATACTGAGGTCTGCCGCCGAAGAAGAGAATTACGATATAATACAGGCGGATATGTCTAAGGAAAACGTAAAGAAAATGCTGTCTCTTCTCGAGCCCGAGAAGGACTTCACGCAGGAGATAGAGTACTCCCTCATGTCGGGTACTTCCTCTTTGACGGAGCGTGTTATCATAACAATGCGCGAAGACATATCCGTGGCGCATTTTATATCCGGCACGGATGAAGTGACAAAGCAGGTCGTATATTCAGACGGAACAACGTCAGTGAGCACGGTTCTTCCCGGCGGCGTCAAGACCGTCAGCTACCAATCCGGAAAGATAGCTTTTTCCGAGCAGGTCGGCGCACTTCTGACTTACGAAGACTTCCTCGATGTTTCCGATGATGACGACTACTCTTTCTCTCTCATATCAAGCGAAAGCGGCACCATGATGCTGATAAGCTTTACGAGCAGAAGCGGCGAATACACGCAGGAGCAGACGTACAAGCTCAGCCTTGAATACGGCGTCGTCACCGAGGCTTACTGCTACGAAAACGATGCCCTCATATACTCTCTCTCAACGAGCTATATAGGAAAGGAGAGGAACGCCTCTCCCTCCATACCCGACGAGCTGCTGAATCTCCTGCCTGCCGGAGTAATATCGTAAGCTAAATCAGCAGCAGGACGGCGAGAAGTATCGGTACTGCCTTGTCGTTCTCGCTGTCGCCGTCAAGCAGAAAGAACACGATAAGAAGTATAAGAATGAGATCGCCCGTGTCAATGCCGCCGAAGAGAGCGGAAAGCCCCTTTTTTCTGCCGCTGTCGGCATCTGAGACGGCTTTTTCGGCATTGAGGCATATTTTGCGGTCTTCCTCTTTTTCCTCTGCCGGCCGGGCAGTTTTTCCCGTGCAGGTGTTCTGCTCCGCTCCCCCGGCGCTTCTTCTGAGGAACTCTTCCCTTGCGAAGGCATCCTCAAACGCCTTTACAGCTCCGCTCGATTTTTCAGGATACGTTCCCGAATACATAAAATCTCCCCTTTTGTCGCAGACGTAGTACAAGCCGTCAGAAATATATGTGCGGCGCTCTTTTATATCAGCCTAAAAACCTTCCCAAGTCGTCCTTGTAATTGTTTATGAGGCTCGCAAGGCTTATCGCCTTGACAAGTCCGTCCACCCTGCTCTTTTTCTCGTCGTTTATATATGGCTTTATCGCCTTGAGAAGCGCAACTCTGTTGTCGCCGTCAGCCATTCCGGAAAGGAGCGACAAGCCCTGTGAGATTGCGGGCACGGACGGCATCTGCTGCGAAATCGCATCTTTTTCCGGCGTCTCGGGCAGAGGCATTGCAAAATCGGTATCGTCTTTATCCGAAAAGCCGTCCTGATCTTCGGCTTCGCCGCCGGCGTTGTCGCTAACGGCATTTCCCGAACCGGAGCCGGATGACATTGAGGACGCAAGAGAAGCGATGAGGTTCACGTTATCCGGATTGCTCAGAAAATCTTTTATTTTATCGCTTGAAACGTCAGGCATGGTATTTCATCCCTATTTCTTACTGCATTTCGTTTATGCGCTTTGTAATCTCGGCGGTTGCGGCCGGTCCGAGAGACGAGAGGAGTGCGTTTGCCTGCTCGGGTGTGAGGGAGGATATCATATTCCTCAGCTTTGATACGTCCGACAGGGCGTAGGTCACCTTATATTTGTCGGCGCCGGCGGCTATTGCCGCCTCCGTAATCTTTTGGCGCAGCTCCTCGTCTGAAAGGGCAAGCACCTTTTGAAATTTACCGTTATCTATCATAAAAACATTCTCCTTTCGTTGTTTTACGGTATTATATGCGCCTTTTTTTCGTTTTGACACTTTTTTACTGCAAAGGCGGTTTTTTTGAATGAAAATACTCGTTTTTTCGGACACTCACGGAAAGACTGACAAAATGTGCGAGATAATAAGCAAAAGAAGGGCTTCTGCCGATCTCGTACTGCATCTCGGCGACTGCTTTTCGGATATTGCCGAAATAAGGAACGACTTTCCCGACATAGCCTTCCTCGGCGTCAGCGGCAACTGCGACTATCGCTTTTCGGAGGACTATCCGCAAAGCAACGCTGTATCCCTTGAAGGACACACCCTGTTCTTCACCCACGGACACCTTTATCAGGTGCAAAACTCTCTTACTTCGCTGACGTTCGCCGCCTCTTCAAAGGGTGCGGACATCGCCCTGTTCGGGCACACGCATATCGGCCTTTGCACCGAGGTTCCGTTTCCGTTCTCAACGGATGGCGATGACAGAAAAATACTTATATGCAACCCCGGAAGTCTCTCCCGTCCGCGTGACGGAAGCGGAGGAACCTACGGAGTGCTTGAAATATCGGAGAATTTCAGAAAATTTACGATTACAGACGCTGAAAAGGAGCAGATATAATGACATACAGGCCAAATCAAAAGGGAAAATACGCGCAGATAATCACTTTTCTGTGCATCGTTGTTGCGGTACTCCTGTTTTTTGTCTCGACAAAGGTGCAGATGTACGTTTTTGTCTATCAGATAACTGCGATAGTGCTTATGGTCGCCGGAATTGAATATTTATGAAATACGTCATGAGCGACTATGTATACAAGGCTTCCGAGCAGGATATAGAGATATACAAGGTGACCGGCAATAAAAGTGTATGCATCTGCTCTCTCAGTTATGAGGAATCGGTGAGCGGCGTGGTTACAAGGGACTACTGCGACAGCCATCGAGAAAAATTCGGCAAGAGTAAGATAACCGTAAACTACTGCAAAAACATATTTCCAAAGGAATATTCGCTCTATTTCTTCAACTTCAATTCAAAGCTCGCCCTTCTTAAATTCGAGCCGGACGAGGCGTTCACAAAATACATGAATGAGAAGATAACCGCCGCAATAAGCTCAAAGGAAAGGGCGGAAAGCGACGATGAATGACACCGAAAGGACACAGACATATATGGCTGAAAACGTAAAAGAAGTAATCCTGCTGAAATACGGCGAGGTAGTTCTGAAAGGGCTGAACAGGAGCCACTTTGAGAGCATACTCGAAAAGGACGCAAGGACGCGCCTTAAAAAGTGCGGAAACTACAAGCTGACGTCGGCGCAGTCGACGATGTATGTAACGCCGCTGGACGAGGACGCCGCAAGAGCTATCGGAAAGACCGCAGAGGAATGTACTAAGATATTCGGAGTGGTATCGGTCAGCATAGCCTGCGAGATAGAAAAGGACATGGATAAGATAACCGCTTTTATAGGCGGTTACGTAAAGAGCATAAGAAACGGCGCAAAGACCTTTAAGGTTACCGGGAAGCGTTCGGACAAGAAGTTCCCCTACACCTCGCCGGAGCTTGCCGCTATATGCGGCGGCGCAGTGCTCAAGGCAAATCCCGATATAAAGGTCGACGTAAACAATCCCGAGCTTGACGTAAGGGTAGAGATACGGGACTATGCGGCTTATATCCATGCGAGAAGCATTCCCGGCGCCGGCGGAATGCCTGCCGGAAGCGCAGGAAAGGGACTGCTCCTTCTCTCGGGCGGGATTGACAGCCCGGTAGCGGGATATATGCTCGCAAAGCGAGGGGTTTCGGTAGAAGCTCTCCACTTTGACAGCTACCCGTACACGAGCGAGCGTGCGCGCCAGAAGGTCGTGGAGATATCGGAGGCAATGTGCGACTGCTGTGGAAAGGTCAATATGCACGTGATCTCCCTGACAGAGATACAGGAGGCTATACGGGATACCTGCCGCGAGGACTACTTTACGCTGATACTCCGCCGCTTTATGATGCGGCTCGCCGAGAAGACCGCAAAGAAGGTAGGCGCACTCTCCCTCATAACCGGCGAAAGTCTCGGACAGGTCGCAAGCCAGACGATGTCTGCGCTCGGAGTTACAAATTCCGTTGTCAAGAGCCTTCCCGTGTTCCGTCCGCTCATAGCAATGGACAAAGAGGAGATAATAAGAACGGCAAGGAAAATCGGCACGTTCGATATATCCATACAGCCCTATGAGGACTGCTGTACGGTATTTACGCCGCGCCACCCCACCACAAATCCCGTTCTCGAAAAGATAGAAGCCGAAGAGTCAAAGCTCGACGTGGACGGTCTTGTTTCGAGAGCCTTTGAAAATATTGAAAGGATCGAGATAAAAGCATAATGAACGCCGAAATTTTCTGCATAGGCACAGAGGTGCTGATAGGAGATATAGTAAACACAAACGCCGCATATATTGCGAAAAAGCTCTCCGAGGCAGGCATAAACGTGTACTACCACTCGGTCTGCGGCGACAACGTCGAGAGGATAGAAAAGTGCCTTGACACAGCTTTTTCAAGGAGCGATCTGGTCATAACCACAGGTGGGCTCGGTCCGACGTACGACGACATCACAAAAGAAATCATAGCAAAAAAGCTCGGACTTGAGCTTGAGGAAAACAGCGATATTATACGCCGTCTCGAAGAGCACTTCAAAAAGAGCGGACGGACTATGACAGACAACAACCGAAAGCAGGCTATGATACCAAAAGGCGCTTATATATTTGAGAACCGCTACGGCACGGCTGACGGCATAGCGGTCGAATCGGGCGGCAAAAAGGTCATAATGCTGCCGGGGCCGCCAAGAGAGGTACAGCCCATGCTCGACGAGCAGGTCATCCCCTATCTTTCGGGCGAAGCGGAATACGTTCTCGTATCGTCAAACGTCAATATATTCGGCATGGGTGAATCAACCGTCGAAACGACGCTCGGAGACCTCATGCAGACGTCCGAGAACCCGACTGTTGCCCCATACGTCAACGCAGGCGAGGTGCGTCTGAGAGTGACGGCAAGAGGCAAAGACCGGGACGAGGCAAGGGCGCTAATAGCTCCCGTCGTCGAAAAGATAAAGAGCCTTATAGGTGACGCTGTATACGGAGTTGACGAGAAGTCTATCGAGAGCGTGCTTGTCAGAAAGCTCTCGGAGAAGAAGAAAAAGATAGCCTTTGCGGAGTCATGCACCGGGGGACTTATATCAAAGAGGCTCACTGACGTTCCGGGCGCAAGCGAGGTGTTCGGATACGGCTTTACCACCTATGCAAACGAGGCAAAAGAGGCGCTTCTCGGCGTAAAGAGAGAGACGCTTGAGATGCACGGCGCCGTCAGCAGCGAGACGGCAGAAGAGATGGCACTCGGCGCGCTGAAGGCAAGCGGAGCGGATATTGCGATATCCGTAACGGGCATTGCCGGGCCGGGCGGCGGAACTGCCGAAAAGCCGGTCGGGCTTGTGTATATGGGAATAGCCTCAAGCAGCGGATGCCACACTAAAAAGCTTCTGCTTGCGCAGTACT
>CAJOMW010000065.1 GCA_905235695.1 uncultured Clostridia bacterium
GAACTGCGACGACAGGGGCAGCTTCACGGAGCTGCTCAAAACCGCAGATCACGGACAGTTTTCGGTAAATATCTCGAAGCCCGGCATTACAAAAGGTCAACACTGGCACAACAGCAAGTGGGAATTCTTCATCGTTGTCTCCGGACACGGGATAATTCAGGAGCGTAAAATCGGCACCGATGAGGTGATCGAATTCGAGGTGAGCGGAGATCATATACAGGCAGTTCATATGTTGCCGGGGTACACGCATAATATCATCAATCTCAGTAAAACAGAAAACCTTGTAACCGTCATGTGGGCGAACGAGATATTCGATCCGGGCAAGCCGGATACATTTGGGGAAATAGTGTAAAAAATTATGAACAAAGAAACTGTATTATTTGAAAATAAAACAATCTTAGTAACAGGAGCAGCAGGTTTTATCGGCGCGAGATTGGTAGAAAAGCTGCTCTCATTCGATACTGATATGACAATCGTTGGCATAGATAACATGAACGACTACTACGATCCGACACTCAAAGAATATCGTCTTTCAAAATTGAACGAGTGCGCTGAGAACAGTAGGAGTAAGTTTGTATTCTGCAAGGGCAGTATCGCAGACAAGGCGCTGATAGATAAACTTTTTACCGATTACAAGTTTGATATTGTGGTAAACCTTGCGGCGCAGGCAGGCGTTCGTTATTCCATCGACCACCCGGACGTTTACATCGAATCGAATATTATCGGATTCTATAATATTCTTGAAGCCTGCCGTCACTCCTATGACAACGGAGCAAAAGGCGTAGAGCATCTTGTATATGCATCATCGTCCTCAGTTTACGGCGGAAACAAAAAGGTGCCTTTCAGCACCGAGGATCATGTGGACAATCCCGTGTCGCTCTATGCTGCGACTAAAAAGTCCAACGAACTGCTTGCTCATGCATATAGCAAGCTATATAATATCCCTTCTACAGGGCTTCGGTTCTTCACGGTTTACGGACCGGCCGGACGTCCAGATATGTTCTATTTTTCCGCAACACAAAAGCTGCTGCGCGGAGAAACGATCCAGATTTTTAACTATGGTAACTGCAAACGCGATTTCACCTATGTTGACGATATCGTCGAGGGCGTTATCCGCGTGATGCAGGGCGCTCCTAAACGTGAAAACGGAGAGGACGGTCTTCCGATCCCGCCGTATGCGGTTTACAACATCGGCGGCGGACAGCCGGAAAACCTGCTCGATTTTGTGAACACCTTGCAGGAGGAGCTGGTTCGCGCAAAGGTGCTGCCGGCGGACTTCGACTTTGATGCGCACAAAAAGCTTGTGCCTATGCAGCCTGGTGACGTACCGGTTACCTATGCTGATGCCTCTGCATTGGAGCGTGACTTTGGTTTTACGCCGAAAATCGGGATCAGAGAAGGTTTGCGCAAGTTTGCAGAGTGGTATAAGGAATATTACAAAGCTTGAGGCGATTGACGTAGGCATTTTGCTTGCTGTACGCACCTCACAAGTTAAGATACATCTGCCTGCCGTTTAAATCGGTCCGTAGGTTTCTCCCGTTATTTTGCACACGGATTTTCCGCTCGTGTACTCAAGGATAAAATCCTTGAATTTCTCGTAGTTTTCTCTTTTTGCGTTCATTTTGATATTGACGCAGGTCTGAAAATCAGTTTTGTCGCAGTTTATAAAGTACTTCGGCATTTCCTTTTGTATTTTGTCGTAATCCGAGTACGACACGGACACTTCAAAGCATACGTATGGCACAAATTCCGCAATTCCGGCTTCGTCTATCCCCATTTTTGCCGCCTTTGCGTAAGCTCTGACAAGACCTCCGGCACCGAGCAGTATGCCGCCGAAATACCTCGTAATTACGACGCATACTCCGGACAGCCCTTCTCGCTTGAGCACTTCGAGCGCCGGCATACCGGCTGTTCCCGACGGCTCTCCGTCGTCCGAACACCGTGCTATCTCAGAGCCTTTTAGAATATATGCAAAGACGTTGTGCGTTGCATCCTTGTGCTTTGCCCTTATGCTCTCGATGAACGCCTTTGCGTCGCCCTCGTCCTCTATTCGTTTGACGTAGGCTATAAATTCAGATTTTTTCTCGATAAAAGAGGCTTGTGCAGACTCTTTTATAACGGTTTTGTACGCTTTTATCATCTGCTTCTCCTGACTTTAAAAAAAGAGCACTCGGCAGCGAGTGCTCTTTAATTTTTACTTCAATTAAAGGTACTTTGCGGTATTTACCTTTATACCGGGGCCCATAGTAGAAGCGATAGCGCAGGACTTAACGTACTGACCTTTTGCTGCCGCAGGCTTAGCCTTGATTATTGCGGAAATGAGGGTGTCAAAGTTTTCCGTGAGCTTTTCCTTACCGAAGGAAGCCTTGCCGATGGGGCAGTGGATGATGTTCTGCTTGTCGAGACGATACTCTATCTTACCGGCCTTTGCGTCGTTGACAGCCTTTGCTATGTCCATTGTGACTGTTCCGGACTTCGGGCTCGGCATGAGTCCCTTAGGACCGAGCAGCTTAGCTATACGTCCGATAACGCCCATCATGTCGGGGGTAGCGATAACTACGTCGAAATCGAACCAGTTTTCCTGCTGTATCTTTGCTACGAGGTCTTCAGCTCCTACGTAATCGGAACCTGCCTCTTCAGCTTCTTTTGCGTGATCGCCCTTTGCAAATACGAGTGTGCGTACCTTCTTACCGGTTCCGTTGGGAAGGACAACAGCGCCTCTTACCTGCTGATCTGCGTGACGGGAGTCAACGCCGAGCTTTACGTGAAGCTCAACGGTCTCGTCGAATTTTGCCGTGGAAGCCTTGCAAAGAGTTTCAAAAGCTTCCGCCGGATCGTAAAGCTTAGTTCTGTCTATAAGCTTTGCGCTTTCAATATATTTCTTTCCTCTTTTCATTGCCGTGTACCTCCCTTATTCCTCTACAAGAACGCCCATGCTGC
Source organism: uncultured Clostridia bacterium (assembly GCA_905235695.1). Taxonomy (GTDB): domain Bacteria; phylum Bacillota; class Clostridia; order Oscillospirales; family CAG-382; genus UMGS882. The sequence continues at coordinate 2,941 of CAJOMW010000065.1, forward strand.
GAGCGGTACCTGCGATCATTCTCATGGCCGATTCAACGGAAGAAGCGTTGAGGTCGGGCATTTTCTGCTCTGCGATCTGCTGTACCTGAGCCTTGGTGAGTGTTCCGACTTTGGTCTTGTTGGGCGTTCCGGAAGCGGTCTCAAGGTTGAGAGCCTTCTTTATAAGAACAGCCGCAGGGGGAGTCTTGGTAACGAACGAGAAAGAGCGGTCTGCGTAAACAGTGATGATAACGGGGATTATAAGTCCCATATCGTTCTTTGTGCGCTCGTTGAATTCTTTACAGAAGCCTGCAATGTTAACGCCGTGCTGACCGAGAGCAGGACCTACAGGCGGTGCGGGGAGTGCTTTTCCCGCGGGAATCTGAAGTTTAATATAACCTGTTATTTTCTTTGCCATTTTGTTACACCTCCAAATGTGGTAAATAATTTCGGAACTCTGTTCCTCCCACTGTCCCTTTCTTTTGGGACTGAAAGTCTCGCCACCGATTTTGCGCCGCACCGGCAAATAGGCGGGCAAGAGCGAGCTTTCTGTTGATGATTTTGAGCGGAGAGTCTTATTACTTTAACGGTTCTACTTCGCTTGCATCCATTTCGACAACCGTTTCTCTGCCGCCGATGTTTGCTGTGACTTTGATTCGTCCGGTCTGTTCGTTTATTTCTTCCACTCTTGCGATAGAGCCGGCAATAAATCCGGAAACGACCATAACGCTGTCGCCGACCGCATACTGTGGCTTTTTTACATGAACTTCAACACCGAGAGCCTCTACCTCTTTTTCGGTAAGGGGGACCGGCTTGCTTCCCGGACCGACAAAACCCGTAACTCCTCTGATGTTCCTTACAATGTGCCACGTAGCGTCGTTCATGACCATCTTTATGAGCACGTAGCTCGGAAACAGCTTGTGTTCTTCGGGCTTTCTCGCCTTTTTGGCTTTCGGACGCTTAGCGTTGCCGTCCTCGTCCTCGTCGTCGACATAGTCGTCGTACTTGACGGCATCTTCTTCGTCTTCTTCGCTGCCTTCAGCGTAAGAAGCGTATTCTTCGGCGTCCTCTTCAGTGTCTACCAGAACTTCGGTAGGTATCTTGGTCTCAAATATCAGATTTTCAAGTCCGCGCGTCTCTACCATTCTCTGAATATTCGAAGCCACCTTGTTTTCGTAGCCTGAGTAAGTGTGGATGACGTACCACTGAGCCTGTTCGTTTGGCATTTTAAAACTCCTTTAACCTACGAGGTTGCCGAGCGCGCTGAACAGCGTTGAAAATCCCGTGTCGAGCAGGAATATTGCAACACCGGCAATAACTATTGCAACGAGTACGACTGCGCTGAGCTTCAGGGTTTCACTTCTGGTAGGCCATACTATCTTTTTGAATTCGCTTTTGTAGTCCCTGAAGAATTTCTTTATTCTCGAGGGCTTTTTTTCTTTCTTTGCTTTTTCTTCTGCCATTGTCATTTCCTCCTTTTCACATTCAAGTATTACTTGGTTTCCTTGTGAAGGGTGTGCTTACGGCAGAACCTGCAGTACTTTTTGAACTCGAGACGATCGGGATCGTTCTTCTTGTTCTTTGTAGAGTCGTAATTTCTTTGTTTGCATTCGCTGCAAACGAGTGTTATTTTCACTCTCATTCTGTACACCTCCCGGTAAATTTAAGTGTTTTACCTCCCTCGACATGGGGAATACGCGGACTTTGCAACGCACAAAAATGAGCATAACAAAAAAAGCTCCCCAACAGAGGTGAATCAATTATAACATACTCAATGAGTCTTGTCAATATTTTTTTGAAAAATTATCCCACATTTTGTAGGTTTTTTCCTAATACCGCTCGGATTTATCTACGATTTATTATATATAACGCAGAAATGCTCATATTTCTATTGAAAAACGAAAAAGATTGTGTTATAATTTTATTCGGCGTAATGATTATCTTTTCCATGATTTTTTTATCAGGTGGTGCGAGTATATGCAAAAGCCCGAAATGAACAAAAAATATAACACAATTGCCGCCTACGTTTTGGTCGTTGCGGTAATACTCATATCGTTCATACTTGTGATAACATATTGGGGAGACGTGTCTTCTGCGATAGGCAAGATCTTAGTGGTGCTGAACCCGTTCTTCTGGGGATTTGCAATAGCGTATATCCTTAATCCGATATATTGCAGACTCGGCAATGGGTTTCAGAAGCTGTTTTCGCACATCTTCAAAAAGAAAAAGTTCAAAAAGGAGAGCACCCTAGGAAACGCCGCCAAGATAACGGCTCTCGTCACTACCTACATCATAGTCATAGCGGCGCTCGTGCTCTTCTTCTCCATTATCATACCTCAGCTCTGGCAGAGCCTTGAAAAGCTGGTTAACAACCTCCAGGGATACCTCGAAACCGTAGAGAGAACTCTCACAATAAATCTCGACGATTTTCACATATTCTCATCTGAAGCAAATTCAATATTTCTCGGCATGATCGAAAAGGGAATTATGGATTCGCTCGAAAAATTGTCAGAAATCATTACTGCGTATTCCCCGAAGCTCCTGTCCGCAGTTACCGGCTTTGCAACGCAGTTAATGAATATAGGCCTCGGGCTTATAATCTCCATCTATATGCTCGCCGATAAAAAGAGATTTTCAAAGCAGGCAAAGAAGCTTGTATACGCCATCTTCAAAAAGGAACGCGCCGAAAGGATAGTTTCCGGCGTTCAGCGTGCAAACACCACATTCGGAGGATTTATAAGCGGCAAGATAATAGATTCGTGCATAATCGGCGTTATATGCTTTATCGGCATGACCATTCTCCGCATACCGTATGCGCCGCTGGTAAGCGTAGTAATACTCGTTGCCAATATTATCCCGTTTTTCGGACCTATACTCGGAGCAATACCTACTACGTTCATTATACTTCTCGAAGATCCGCTCAGCGCTCTTTGGTTTGTAATTTTCGTAATTGTACTCCAGCAGGCAGACGGAAACTTCATAGGTCCTAAGATCATAGGGCAGAAGATAGGACTCTCGTCCTTCTGGATAATATTCGCCCTGCTTATAATGGGCTCTTATATGGGCGTATTCGGTATGCTTATTGCTGTGCCGGTATTCGCTATAATTTACGATGGGGTAAGAAATTTATGCAATGCGTCGCTGAAGAAAAAGGGGTACAATGAAGATATGACACCGATTGCGGCAGAAGAGGGAAGCGCCGAAGACGCGTCGTCCGGCGAAAAGGCGGAAAACGGCACGACTGACAAGGAGAATGAATGATGTTTGAAGCCATAGCAAATGCTTTTAATCAGGGTATTATTACCACTGTTGTAACAAGAATGGAGCGCCGCTGTATTCATTGCGGGGATAGTTTTATCGCTTCTTATAGGATATCTGCTCGGAAGCTTTAACTTTGCCATGATAGTGTCAAATAAGATGTACGGCGAAGACATAAGAGAAAAGGGAAGCAAGAACGCCGGCACAACAAACGTGATGAGAACATACGGCAAAAAGGCGGCTGCACTGACGTTCGTCGGAGATATACTGAAAGCCGTTGTTGCCGTGCTTATAGGCTGTTTTATTGTCGGCATACTTCACGGAGGATACGCCGCGGCGCTCGGATGCGTTATCGGTCATGTTTTTCCGTTTCTGTACGGATTTAAGGGCGGCAAGGGAGTTGCGTCGGCAGCGGCGGCAATACTTGTGCTGAACCCGTTTGCCTTTCTCGTAGTCATAGGTGTATTCATTGTTACCGTGCTTCTGACACGTTATGTTTCGCTCGGCTCGGTGCTTGCTGCGGCAGTATTTCCCGTCATAACGTTTTACACATACTTTGGCGGCAGCAGTGCGGCTCCCGGCAGCGGATTTGCTTTTATATGCGCATTTGCGATCTCTGCGATAGTCATAATTAAGCACCGTTCAAACCTCAAAAGACTTGCTCACGGCACGGAGTCCAAGTTCTCGTTCAAGAAGAGCAAGTAAGCTTATTCCGGGCACATAAAAAAGAAAGGAACAGCAAATGTCTAAATACATAGAAAAAGTCGAAAACATGGTTCTGCCGGTCATTCCGTTGAGGGGACTCGTAATATTCCCCGGAATACCCACGAGCTTTGAAATAAACAGCAAAAAGTCGATAAGGGCGCTAAGCGCCGCTTCGTCATATAATAACATGGTATTTCTGTCCGCAGTCGAGGAGGTAAACCCTCAAAGCAGCGAGATAACTCTGTACAAAACCGGAATAGTGGCGAGGGTAAAGCAGTCTCTTAAGCTCCCGGACGGCAATCACAGACTTCTCATAGACGGAAAGTGCCGCGCGGAGTATACGGAGCTTATCGACGGGGATTATCTGAAGGCAAAGGTCCTCACCAAAAACATAATCGTCACAGATGACGGCGGGGTAAAGGGCGAGGCGCTGAGACGTGAGGCTATCGGCGCGTTTGAGGAGCACATAAAGCTGCTTCCGAAAATTTCTCCTGAGATAGTCGTTTCAGTGCAGGCGATAACAGACCCCGGTATGCTTGCGGACTACATAGCTTCAAACGTACTGTTTAACTATACCGAAAAACAGCAGATACTCGAGGAGACGGATCCGTTCGTTCGCCTTGAAAAGCTGGTGGTAATACTTGAAAACGAGACAAAGATACTGAAGGTAAAGAACGACCTTCATGTAAAGGTGCGCGAAAGGCTCGACGAAAACCAGAGGGAGTACTTCCTCAAGGAGCAGATGAAGGTCATACGCGAAGAGCTCGGAGAAAATCAGTCGGATTCCGAGGACGACGAATACGCATACCGCATACAGGCAAGCGGCTTTTCCGACGAGGTAAAGGAAAAGCTCATGAAGGACTACGACAGAATGTTGAAAATGCCGTTCGGCTCTTCCGAAAACTCGGTGCTGAGAAATTATCTCGACACTATACTCGAGCTTCCCGTCGGTATAAAGACCAAGGACGTTTTCTCGGTGGAGAAGGCGAGAAAGATACTCGAAGAGGATCACGACGGGCTCAAAAAAGTAAAGGACAGAATACTCGAATATATAGCCGTAAAACAGCTCTCTCCCGACCTCAAGGGGCAGATTCTCTGCCTTATAGGCCCTCCGGGCGTCGGCAAATCGTCTATCGCAGTGTCGGTAGCGAGAGCGCTCGGCAGAAAGTTTGTGAGAGTTTCACTCGGCGGCGTTCGTGACGAGGCTGACATAAGGGGACACAGAAAGACGTATGTCGGCGCAATGCCCGGAAGGATAATTGCGGCGATAACCCAGGCAAAGTCCATGAATCCCGTGGTGCTTCTCGACGAGATAGACAAGCTCTCCACGAGTATTCAGGGCGATCCCGCGTCAGCGCTTCTCGAAGTGCTCGACGTCGAGCAGAACAAGACGTTCCGCGACCACTATATGGAAATACCGGTAGACCTCTCGGACTGCATATTCATTGCAACCGCAAACAACGCAGAGACTATTCCTCATGCGCTTTACGACAGGATGGAGATAATAAATCTGCCGTCGTATACGTCAAACGAGAAGGCTGCAATATTCAAGAATCACCTTCTTCC
>CAJOMW010000066.1 GCA_905235695.1 uncultured Clostridia bacterium
CACAATTCACCGAATGAAGCACGGAGAGGCGATAAGTACCAAAACCCTCGACACGCTTTGCTATATTCTCGACTGCCGGGTGCAGGACATCATAGAATTTGTCAAGGAATAGAAAAAAGTCCCGTAAATCTTGACAAAATCAACTTGCCGATATATAATTATCATAGGCTAAAAGTGTTATTTATGATTTAATGCCGTACTATCAATTATTTTTGGAGATGATTACCATTCTTAGCATGACGGGCTGCGGATACGCACGTATTCAGGGCGAAACTACGATAATAACGGCCGAGATAAAATCGGTCAACTCAAGGTATCTCGACATAAACTGCAAGATGCCGAGAGCCTACAGCAGAGTAGAAGAAAAGGTAAAGGCGCTTATAGGCACCTTCACCACGCGCGGAAAGATAGACGTATACATAACCGCCGAGGCAGTTCCCGGCGCCGCAAACTCGTTCATATCCATAGACGAGGCATATCTTCTCAACTACCTCGACTGCCTCAGAGAGCTGAATGAAAAGTACGGATTGAAGGACGATATTTCTGTTATGAACGTCGCTCAGAACCGAGATATATTCACGTCAGTCAAGGCGGACGACTCCACCGATGAGCTTTGGGCGAGACTTGAGCCTGCTCTGAAAGCGGCGCTCGAGGATTTCGTAACAATGAAAAAGGCGGAAGGCGATAGACTTGCAAAGGACATACTCTCAAAGATTGACGTTCTCGAAGGCTACGTCGCCGAGATAGAAAAGCACGCGCCGGAGGTCGTAGAAGAATACGAAAACAGACTTACGGCAAGAATAGAAGAAATGTGCAAAGGACTTGAGATTGACAAGACGAGAATAGTCGAAGAGGTTGCTATTTTTGCAGACAGGGTAGCCGTTGACGAAGAGATAGTCCGCCTCAAGAGCCACATAAAACAGTTCCGAGATATGATATCCGGAAAAGGCGACGAGCCGTGCGGCAGGAAGCTCGATTTTCTGCTCCAGGAGGTCAACCGCGAGATAAACACGACCGGCTCAAAGTGCAACAATGCGCTTATAGCCAAGATAGTTGTAGACGCTAAGAGCGAAGCGGAAAAAATAAGGGAGCAGATACAGAACATTGAGTAAAAATCCTGCGGCTTTTAATAATTCATAATGCATAATTCATAATTGATGACACTGCCGAAAAAGAAGCAGAAAGCGGCGCTTTTGCCATATACAACCATGCTCATCAGAGCAACAGATACCCCAAAAGATAAAGAAAGGACCCCCACAGATGAAGCTGATAAACATAGGCTACGGCAATATGATAAACTCCCAAAAGGTCGTCTCCGTCGTAAGCCCGGACGCCGCTCCCATAAAGCGGCTTATACAGGATACGCGCGACACGGGAAGGCTTATCGACGCAACGAGCGGAAAAAAGACAAGATCCGTTATCGTGACCGACAGCGGACACATTGTCCTGTCCGCACTTACCTCCGAAGCGCTCCAGGGCAGACTCAACGGAGCGGCGGAGCAGGACGAAAGGATGGACGACGATGAGTGAAATAAAGCAGGACGCCAATAAAAAAGGACTGCTCGTGGTGGTCTCCGGTCCGTCGGGCGTCGGAAAGGGCACGGTACTTTCTAAGGTGCTCGAATCGAGCGACGAGTACGTGTATTCGGTATCGGCAACCACAAGAGAGCCGAGAGAAGGGGATAAGGACGGAGTAAACTACTTCTTTATCTCAAAGCAAGAGTTTGAAAAGCGCATAGAGGAGGACAAGTTCCTCGAGTATGCGGAGTATAACGGAAATTATTACGGAACCCCGAAGGATTACGTGGAGAAAAAGCTCGCAGAGGGCAAGAACGTATTTCTCGAAATCGAGGTTCAGGGCGCAATGCAGATAAAGACCAAATGCCCGGACGCATTTATGGTGTTTATAGCCCCCGAAAGCAAGGAGGCTCTCATAGAAAGACTCAAGGGAAGGGCGACCGAGACGCAGGAAGCTATAAATAACCGCATAAAGATAGCCGAAAGAGAGCTGAGAGCCTGCCTCATATACGACCGCATAGCGATAAACGAAACAGGAAAGATAGACGAGTGCGCAGCGGACGTTATGGCGGCAGTGCGAGCCGAAAAGCTCAAACCCGAGCGCATATTCGATAAGATAAAGCAGTTTATTCAGTAAATAATAATATTTATATACAGCAAAGGAGTAATTCAAAATGGTAAAGCCAACGATTGCAGAACTTTCTCAGAACAATAAGTATAACAGGTATACCCTCGTCATGGCGGCGGCAAAGGGCGCGAGATACGTCATCGACAAGGAAAACTACGCAAAGGAACACGCCGAGTACGAGCAGCTCAAAAACGTTGCTTCCGCAGGCGGCAAAAAGGTCGAGGTATCCGACGAAAAGCCTGTAAAAGAGGCAATAAACATGATATACAACGGCGAGATGCTCATAAAGCTCCCCGATGAGACAAAGAACGAGAGCGCTTCCTATGCGTCCGATCCGTACGGCTCGTTCTCGGATTATGACGACGTGCCCGAAGAAACCGAAGATAAGGAATAATTTATCAGATAAATCACACTGCCGGAGGTAAGACGTGCTGTACGCAAGCGTCAGAATTTTAAACGCACCCTACAATATAGATAAGAGCTACGACTATCACGTTCCGCTGCACCTGGAAGACAGAATTTCAGAGGGCAGTATAGTCGTTGTGCCCTTCGGCGGAGGAAACAAGACGAGAAATGCGCTGGTCGAGAAGTTAAAGACCGATACACAGGTAAAGCAGACAAAGCCCGTTCTGGGAGTGCCGGGTAAGTATCTCTTTATAAAAAAAGAGCTGCTCGAGCTGTGCAAATTCATGAGCGAGCACCTGTTCTGCTCGGTCGGAGACGCAGCGAGGTGCATTATACCGTCCGGAGTCGGAGTCGGCAGCGTTCCGTTCTATTATCTCGGAGAAAACGGAGAGGAAAACGCCGCAAAGGCGTCCCTCAACCAGGTCTCAAAGAATGTTCTCGAGTATATAATAAGAAACGGCAGAGTGTCCGAAAGCGAGCTTAAGAGCCACTTCGGCGTAGGAGCTGTTCAGTGCGCAAAGGCACTTGTCGGGCTCGGTATATGCGAAACGGAAAACGGCTACGAGTGCAGAGTAAATACAAAGAGCGAAAGGTATGCGGAGGCGGTATTCGACGAAGAAGTACTGTCGTCGGTGAGTGACGGTAAGATCAGCCTTACTCCTAAGCAGAAAGTAGTATACGAACTGCTTCTCCAATACGAATCGCCCTGTCCGCTCTCGGAGCTGACGCAGGCGGCAGGTGTCGGCGCATCGGTTATAAGCGAACTGTCAAAAAAAGGCGTTTGCCGCATTTTCGACGTGGAGTACGACCGCTCGGAGGACGTTCTCGGCGTATACGAATCGGATTATGAAAAGGATTTTACACTGTCGGATGAGCAGAGCGAGGCACTGCGCCGTCTCAGCGAGCTGTACTATTCCGAAAAGCCCGAAGCGGCTCTGCTTTGGGGCGTTACCGGTAGCGGAAAGACGAACGTCATTCTGAAGCTCATTGACAAGGTTATAGCCGACGGAAAGACCGTCATAGTCCTTGTGCCGGAAATTGCACTTACCTCTCAGACGGTCGGACGGTTTGCGGCAAGGTACAAAAAAGAGGGCATTGCACTTCTTCATTCCGCACTTTCCGCAGGTGAACGCATGGACGCGTGGAAGAGGATAAACGAGGGCGAAGTCAAAATAGTTATAGGCACGCGGAGTGCGGTTTTTGCTCCGATAGACAACCTCGGACTTATAGTTATGGATGAGGAACACGACTCATCGTTCAAGTCGGACAGATCCCCGAAATATCACGCCAGAGAAATAGCAAAATTCAGGTGCGTCTTTAATAACGCTCTGCTCGTCATGGCGTCAGCCACGCCGAGTATTGAAAGCTTTTACAAGGCTAAGAGCGGAAAATACAGTCTTGTGACGCTCAGAGAGCGCTTTGCCGGCGCAGAGCTGCCGACGGTAGATATTTACGACATGAAGAGCGAGCCGTATTACGTTATGCCGGAGGACGAATACAAGCCGGAGGACGACGCAGCGCTTACAAGCGAGGCGGAAATGTTTGAAGGCGGAGGCGTTGTCGATGTAAAGGGGCTTCTCAGAAGGGAAAAGAGCGCAGAGGATTCGGCTATTCCCCTTATGATAGGCAAAAAGCTGAAGGAAGAGATACAGGGCGTTCTCGACAGGAAAGAGCAGGCGATACTGTTTATAAACCGCCGAGGTTACCGTGCTTTTGCGACCTGCCGCTCATGCGGATACGTATTTACCTGCCCCAACTGCAGCGTATCAATGACGCATCACAAGAACCGCCGCACGGGGCAGAGCCACATGGTCTGCCATTATTGCGGATATACGGAAAAGCTTCCTCAGGAATGTCCGAGGTGCAAAAAAGAAAAGATAATGTTTATGGGAAGCGGCACCCAGCTTCTCGAAGAGACGCTTTCAAAGGACTTCCCGTCGGCAAGGGTGCTCAGAATGGACGCCGACACCACGACGTTTAAATTTTCACACGATAAGATACTCAGAGAGTTCAGAGAGGGTGCGGCGGATATTCTCGTCGGCACTCAGATGGTCGCAAAGGGACACGATTTTCCGAACGTATCTCTCGTAGGAGTAGTCCTTGCGGACACGTCGCTGTACGTCAACGATTTCAGAGCTAACGAAAAGACGTTTTCGCTCCTGACGCAGGTGCTCGGAAGGGCAGGGCGAAAGGAAAAGACGGGCAGAGCGGTGCTTCAGACGTATTCTCCGGGCAATGAGGTGCTGGAGCTTGCGGCAAAGCAGGATTACGAGCGGTTTTATGACATGGAGACAGCATTCAGAAGGTCCTCGGTCTTTCCGCCATACTGCGACATAGTAACGCTGTCGTTCTCGTCGGAGGTAGAGACGGATCTGCTCAATGCGGTAAAGATATTCGGAGCAGAACTCGACTCGCTTGCAAAGAGCGAGTATCAGGACGTAAAATTCATACTGTACGGTCCTTTCAGAAACGAAATATATAAGATAGCGGGCAGATACCGCATGAGATACATAATAAAGTGCCGCGATTCGGCAAGGCTGCGAGCCATGCTCTCGTCGCTTCTGAAAAAATACGCCGCCGGCTTAAAAAACGTCACGCTTTCCGCAGACGTGAATCCGGCAAACCTTTAAAACAGATATACCCGAAAAGAGGAAGAATTTTGGCAATACTTAATATAATCACCGAAGAAAACGAAATTTTAAGAAAGACAAGTAAACCCGTTGACGGCGTGACGCCGCGAATCGAAACTCTGCTCGACGACATGGCGGATACCCTCATAAAGGCAGGGGGAGTCGGACTTGCGGCTGTGCAGGTAGGTATCCTCAGAAGGATATTTATTATTGACATAGGCGTCGAGGACGGCAAAAACGAGATAATTGAATTTATAAATCCGGAAATAATAAAGAAGAGCGGAAAGCAGGAAGAGGTCGAGGGATGCCTTTCCGTGCCGAATAAATACGCCATTACGAGGCGGCCGGCGAAGGTCACGGTAAGGGCCGAAAACCGCAAGGGAGAGAAGTTTGAATACACGGGCGAAGGACTTTTCGCGCGCTGTCTCTGCCACGAATACGACCACCTCGACGGAATTCTGTACACCGATAATGCCATAGAGATGCTCGATCCGGAAGATGTTGAATAGAGGATTGATTATTTGATGAAGATACTTTTTATGGGCACGCCCGATTTTGCCTCCGCCTGTCTCAGAAGCATAAGCGAAAAAGGCATGGACGTGGCCGCCGTCATAACCCAGCCGGACAGAAAGCAGGGCAGAGGCATGAAGGTGGCGTTCAGCGACGTAAAAAAGACGGCGACAGAGCTCGGTATTCCCGTATATCAGCCGGATACGCTTAAAGACGGCGCTATCCTGCCGCTTCTCGACGAAATAAAGCCCGACGTCATAGTTGTTGTGGCTTACGGAAAGATACTTCCCGAATACGTGCTTAACTTCCCGAAATACGGCTGTGTAAACGTCCACGGCTCGCTCCTTCCGAAGTACCGTGGAGCCGCTCCGATACAGAGAGCCGTCCTTGACGGCGAAAAGGTCACCGGAATTACGACAATGCTCATGGACAAGGGACTTGACACCGGCGATATGCTGCTCACGAAAGAGTATGAGATAGGCGAAAACGAGACGGT
>CAJOMW010000067.1:0-6168 GCA_905235695.1 uncultured Clostridia bacterium
GTTTTTGGAGCAATTATATTATACCACAAAAAGAGGACGTTGGCTACTGCTTTCGTCCTCTTTTCTTTTATTTTTGGGGCGTGTTTTGATACAGCCCCTTTTCTTTTACGGTGCCGGAACGCTTTCCGGCTCCTCTTTTTTGCCCTTACTCTTACCGGAGGGCTTTTTCTTTTTGCGCTTTTTTGACTTTTTGATAAGCAGTATTATTACGGCGACTATCAGGATAACCGGAATAATAAGCAGAAGATACGCAAGGTTGATCCTGCCCTTTTCGTACTCTATGCATATCGTGTTTTCAGCGCCTTTTACCGTAAATATAAGGTACTGTCCGCGCACCGAATAGCTGAGCTTTTCCCAGCCGTCTCCGCTCTTTACAAAAAGCGCTGCCTTTCTGTCTGACGTTTTGAGAAGGCGCAGCGTCACCTCGTCATTTTCCCCTATATCTGCGCCGGTTATGGAAACGTCGTAAACAAACGTGTTCTCTTTGTCTTCGGGAATCAAGGTGCCGCTTTCTTTTATGTGAAGGTCAACATCGTCGGTGTATCTTCCTTCCGCAAGCAGCCTTGCAAGTCCGTCACTTGTCTTTTCCTTGCTCGAGAGGACGGTTATGTACGGATAGTATTCGCATATTATCTCCATATCCTCTGTAACGGTGTTGCTGTCGGGCTTTTGCCATTTTCCAAAGTATCCGTACTTTTCCGGTATACCCGGATAATCTATGAGGGCAGTACTGCTTCCGTACTCTACATAGCGGCTTTCTATTACCATGTCGTCCGCTTTGAAGGTTATGAAAAGATTTGTAAAGCTAAGCGGAATGTTCTTCGACTCCGAGAGCTGCTCTATGCTTATCGGCTCCGCCTTGTCTGAATAGCTTATGCCGTATATGGCTCCGAGCCCCTTATCGACGTAGTAGTTTTTGAAAATCTTGTCGAGACTGTCGCACTTTCCGCATATAGCACCGATAATCTCATCGCCGTACACACTCGAAACAGAGTAGCAGTAGGCGAGGGTGTCCGCCTTTCCGGCAATTCCTCCTACGTATTTTTTGCCGGTCACAGTGCACTTTGAGAGACAGCCTCGCACGGTCGAGCCGCTTTTACCGACAATGCCGCCGACGTAATTTCCGAGCGTGCTCTCGATTGGAGCGTAGTTCGTGCATTCGTAGACCGTTCCCAGCTCCGAAAGGCCTACAATGCCGCCCATGGAGTCCTTTTTGCCAACGACATTTCCGCTGTTCTCACAGCTTTGGAGTATTGCTTTTGTGCGGTATATGAAGTTGAAGGTGTCGGGCTTTTTAATATCGTCCTCCGGGTCCTTCGCATATTCTATCGCCATGGCGCCGGCTATTCCTCCGGCGTTGTGGTCGGCTTCGATTCTTCCGCTGTTGGTACAGGACTTTACCTTGCCGTCCACGGCGTTTTCAACGTTCTCGTCAGACACGTCGAGAAAGATGTCCGAAGCGTCCTCTTTTTGCATACCCTCTATTTCTTTTATTACCGAATCGAGGATGGAGTTGAATTTGTCGCTTATGGCACTTACATTCGAGTTTATCTTGTCTCTTCCGTCGTATACCGATTCTTTCAGTGCACTGAGCTCGTCGGATATATCCGAGATGGAGTCGAACAGGTCGTCTCTCTTTTCGTCGAAATCGTCCGCCGGTTTCACAAAGCTTGGCGCATCCTTTTCGGAGAGGTCTTTAATTATGTCTTCCGCCTTGCCGAAAGCACTGCTTATTTTGTCGGTCGCCGAGGATACCGAATCGCCGGCGGTTGTAAGCGCATCGCGCAGCTTTGTTATATCGTCGCTCAAATCGTCCGTATAGTCGTGCGCAGCATCGGAAAAGACGTCTGCCGCATCGGCGAGGTTCGTGAGAGTGGACGACAGCTCGTACAGCCCGTCGTCGAGATATCCGATGGCGCTCTTAGTGTTCTCTGCGGCGTCTTCAAATGAATCGAGGTCAATATCAATATTATTTACAATGGTATCTGCGAATATCGCCGCATCTTCAAGCGAAGATACGCTGCTTTCCATGTACTTTCTTATGTTTCGCACGCCGTCAAGCAGTATTGACACGTCTATGCCAATCTCTTCAAGGCTTTCCGGCTTTCCGGACAGCGCCTTCTCAATGTCGGCAACCGTGTTCTTTATGCTCTTTCCGGCGTCTGCAATATCGCTTATGGACGAAGACAGACCTTTTGCCGCCTTTTCCAGCTTTGATTTGTTCTTGATATAGACGGCGTCTTCAAGCTCGTCTATTGCCTTTACCGCTTTGTTGGACGCCTTGCGCATCTTCTGCTGTGCAGTGGAAATTTCGCGGATGGCGTCGGTCATAGCCGTTACTTCGTCTTTAAGGTCGGGCGAGCTTATCTCTATTTCGTCGAGCGAGTCCGCAAGCACGTCGAGCGCGTCGGACAGCTCCTCCGTACCGCCCTCGAGATCGTCAAAAACGCCTTCAAAGCTGTCTATTGCGTCCTTTATGATATCCGCCTGCTCGTTTATCTCGTCGATATTGTCATCTACAAAGTCAGATGTTTCGTCGAGTATGGTTTTAGTCGCATCGCGTGCGGTCTTTGCATATTCGGATATGCCGTCGAGGTGTACCTTTGCGTCGTCGGATATGTCTTCACTGTCGCTTATCAGCTTGTCGACCATGTTCTGGAGGTCGTCGAGGTCGCTCATCAGCTCGTCGAGCGTCTTTCCGTAGTCGTTAAGGGTAATATTTGGCTCCATCTGACCGACTATGCCGCCAACGTCCTTTCTGCCCTGGATAAATCCGTAATTTCTGCAGCCCTCCACATAACCCGACTGCCTTCCTGCTATTCCTCCGACGTTGTAGCCGATATGCGGATATCCTACCGCTCCGCCGTTCGTGCAGTTCAGAATATATCCCGTGGATACACCGGCAATACCGCCTGCATCGGAATTTCCGAGAACGCTGTCCTCTTCTTTTTCGTCCTCCGCATTTCTGAAGGTCTCGACTATCGAGCCGATATCGGTGTTTATGCTTGTTATGCTGTTCTTTTTTTCGGCATACTCCGTGTTTACCTCCGCCGAATTGTGACAGCCGATTATCTTACCCTGGTTTTTACCGGCTATTCCGCCGACCGAGTTCTCGCCCATAACCTTTCCCGATACCTTGCAGGAGGTTATCGTACCGCTTTCGGTATTTCTGCCGGCAATGCCGCCGACGACGTCCTCGCCGCTGATATTTCCGCCGAAAGAGCAGTTTCTTATGGTTCCCGAGTTTTCCCCGGTTATTCCGCCAACGAAACACTTTGAGCCGGACGGATTTATTTCGGCAGCGGCGATATTGAGGTCTCTTACTTCGGCTCCGCTCTGTACATATCTGAAAAGTCCTATGTAAGAGCCGCTGCCCTCGTATTTTATGCCGCTTATGGTGTGTCCGTTTCCAAGAAAGGTTCCGGCAAAGGTAGGCACGGGCGAAAAGCCTACGTTTGTGAGGTCTATATCGCTTTCAAGCACGAAGGTCTTGCCCTTTGACCACGAGTCAAGAGTGCAGTTTCTTGAAAACTTCACGAAGTCGACGGCAGAGGATATAACTATAGTCTTGCCGCCGTCATCCTCGGCAAATGAAATTATCGGCGCAAGCTGAGCAAATATCAGAACTACCGAAAGCAAAACGCCGAGCAGTTTATTTGTTTTCATTTTCCGCACCTCCGTTCTGCAGGCGGTCTTTCAGGCTGAACGACGTCTTTTCTATTATGTAGTCGCACAGCACGAGAAGCTGCGGCAGTATGCCCATAACGAGGATTATCGAGATTATCGTTCCTCGCCCGAGGCAGGTGCCGATCGATGCAATGGCGGGTTCTGACGACATGAGCCCTATTATTATACCCGCCGACGCGAGAATAAGACCGGAAGTAAATATTGTCGGGAATGCGAGGTTCATGGCGTCTTTTATTGCGTCGTACTTGTTCATTTTCTTTCTGAGCTCGGTGTATCTGTTGGTTATGACAATAGCATAGTCGATGTTGGCGCCCATCTGTATGGAGCTTACGACGAGGTAGCTTAGGAAGAACAGCGGCTTATTCTGAATGGTGGGGAAGGAGAAGTTTATCCATATACTGCCCTGAATAACGAGTATCAGAATAATCGGTAATCCCGCAGACTGGAATGTCAGGAAGAGTATTATCAAGATGAAGAGTATTGAGAGGATGCTTATTGTTATGTTGTCCCTGCTGAAGGTGCACGAGAGGTCGTAGTCGCTTGTGGAATTGCCTACGAGAAAAATATCGTCGCTGTCGTAATATTTTTCGGCTTCGGCTCTGACCGTAGACAAAAATTCAAACGTCTCTTCGCTTTCCTCTGATATGTTCAGCTTAAGCACGAGTCTCGAATGAGTATCGCTCTCGAGCTGCTCTCTTCCGTCGTCGAGCTTTTCCTTCAGCTCGTCGAGGTCTTCCTTGGTATCATCGTCGAGCGATACGTAACCGTCTTCACTCATGTCATATATGAAATCGAATATTTCCGCAAGCGATATCTTGTATTCGTCTATTCCTCCTACGATCCGCCCGTATTCCTCTTTGTCTGCCGCATATGCTCCGTAAAGCACTCGCACAAGCTCTATATCTATATCCGTAAGCTCCGAGAACTGCCTTGGCGTAAGCATATCGCCTATGTCGTAGCCGTCGGTCGCCTCTACCGATGCAAGCCCGGTTATCGTGTCTATCTCGTCATACTTTTCGAGATCCGCGGCAAGTGCCTGCTCTTTATCGTAGTGACCGGACGGAACGACTATTGCGAGAATATTTGAACTGCTGAACGTGTCTTTTATCATTTCGTCGGCAATCTGAGTATCACTCTTTTTTATGGTGGTGAGATTTGTGTAACTGTAAGCGTATGGACATTTTCCCGACAGGAAGAACGCCGCTGCCACGACTATGATAAACAGGAACGGAGTAACATATCTCGCCTTAACGACAGCGTTGCACCAGGCTGTTATCTTGGGGATAAAGTTTCTGTGATGCGTCTTGTCTATAAGAGGTGAGAATGATACGAGAAGTCCCGGCATGAGGGTAAAAACCACTATTATGCTTATTGCTATTGCCTTTATAAGCACCAAGCTGAGGTCGAGACCTATCTTATAGTCCATGAATGCCATTGCTGCAAGTCCCGAGAGTGTGGTAAGACAGCTTCCGGCGATCTCGGGAATTGCCTTTGAAAGAGCTGCTATGACTGCTTCCCTCGCACCATTTGTCTCGCGCTCCTCGGTATATCTGTGGCAGAGTATTATCGCATAGTCTATTGCGAGCGCAAGCTGAAGTATTACGGCAACGGAATTTGAAATGAAGGATATAGTGCCGAAGAAATAGTTTGTTCCCATGTTGAGAATTGCCGCGACGCCGAAGGTTATTACGAGGACGGGTATCTCCATATACGTTCTCGACGTCAAAAGCAATACCGTTAGAATTATAAAGCAGGAAATGACCATAACTACCTTTATCTCGTTTGCTACGGTATTTGCCTTCATGTCGCCGAATTCTGCGGATACGTATGTGTCATAATTGCTGAGCGTTTCTTCGAGCTTATGTAAGGTTTCCTCGGATGCCTTGTCGTCTCCGGTACCGCTGAAAGTTACTCCAAACAGCGCCGCACCCTTTGAGTAGTGGTCGGTTGTGTCGTCAAACTCGACTTCCTTTACACCGTCCGTATCTTCTATAATATCTCTCAGCCTTTCCGCATCGGAGAAAGAAACGTTGTCTATCATTATGTTCGCCGATGCGTAAGTTATAAAGTCCTCGTTCATCAGATCGAGGCCCTTCCTGGTCTCGGTGTCATCTCCGAGATAGTCTGTCAAATCGTTGTCTACCTTTACCCATCCGGTCGAGAAAATGCTGAAAATTATGAGTATTATATATATCAGATAGAAAGCCTTGCGCCTGTCCACTATGAACGCCGCCGCTTTTTCTAATATAGACGTTTTGCTCTTTTCAGACCTCTGTGTCTGCGTCATATATGTCCTCCCGAAAAAATAATATTGACAAATGTTGAATAATGGATTATAATATTATTATATTTATGAGTGTCAAATAATACAATCCTCAATTTTAAAAAATACGCCTAATAATCAACAAACTTCGGCAGATTGTCAAAATGTCATAAAAGTTTAAAGAATTATCTATCAAAAAGTGTAAATATGAGAAAGGA